>JBEKWQ010000142.1:0-4824 GCA_049512875.1 Acidimicrobiales bacterium | reverse complement strand
CCTTCACTGATTCAGGCTAATGGGAATGACCTTCGTGAATGGTCGTGGTCGCGTGGCACCGGCACGAGCGAGCGACCGAGAAGAAGATCTGGTACTACGCCTTGCGTTACTACACTCAACGTAGTACTCTCGGGCCATGAGGAAATCCGACCCTTCAGGTCTTCGTCGGCCCAACGATCCACCGCTGCTGATCTTGACCAGCCTCGCCGGAGGGCCCAAACACGGGTACGCGCTCTCGAAGGACATCGAAGCGTTCGCGGGCATCGTGCTGAGCCCGGGGGCGCTCTACGGGGCGATCACCCGACTCGAAGAGCGTGGTCTCATCGAGGCGCTCGAGGGTGATGCTCGACGTCGTCCGTATCAAATCACGCGCGAAGGCTCTGGTGCTCTCGCCCAAGTCCTTCGCGAACTTCGTCGCGTGACCGACGTAGCGACGAGCCGACTCGGGCTCGCGGGGCTTCTCGCGTGAGCACGGTCGACTACGCGACCTGCGTGCGCTGGTACCCGGCCGTGTGGCGAGAGCGCTACGGCACCGAGTTCGTCGCACTGCTCGAAGAGACCTACCAAGGCCGGCGAGTGCCCTTTACGGCGAGGTTGTCCATCGTGCGCGCGGGAAGCGTGCAGCGCGCCCGGGCGTTCGGGGCTCTCGGGGAATTGGTGAATGACGAGCGAGCGCTGCTCGGCTCGGCGGTCACGGTGTCGCTGGCGTGGTCCCTCTTTGGGATCGCCGGTTCGGTCTACGCCCATTACGTCGAGCACTGGCAGCGGGCGGTACCCAAAGCGGCGCAGACGCTTCCCACGGCGGCCTACGACACGGTATTCGTTGCGTCGTTCGTGGGTCTAGCGATAACGGTCGGCGCCGCGATGCTGATCACGCCGGCGCTCGTGCGCGCGCGTCGACGAGGCGCCTGGCGGTCGTTTCGCCGTCCTCTCCAGACCGCGATAATCGCCGTGCTCGCGGCGCTCACCGCGACGTTCGCGGTCGTGCTGGTCGCCCACCACGTCGGCGCCGTCAACGCGACCGCGAGCTGGCCTCTTCGAATCGCGTTCTACGCCTGTTGCGCGGTCGTCACGGGCGCGGTCGTGACGTGCACGTCGTCGCTCGGCATCGTGACCTCGCGTTTGGACCTGAGTCGGCGAGTGGTTCGGTCACTCGGCGCGCTCGCCCTCTCGATGAGCGTGACCCTCGGGGTCATCTTCGCCGGCATCCTCGTGTGGTGGGTCGCGGTCGCGTGTGACGCGCCGTGGTTCTTCGCCTCCGGCGCCGCGTCCCTGGAGGGAAACGGCGTCCCCGCCGCTTCGGTGTCGTTCCCGTCGGTGCCGTGGCTTCTCGCCGTCGTGGGGATCACGATGGTGACGGGGCTGCTGCTCGCGGGCTTCTCCTCGACGAGGATCGTCCGGCGACTTCGCCACACGAGTTAGTTCAGTCGTTGCCGAGTCCGCCGAGCAACTTCGCGTACGCCTGCTCGGGGATCACGTCGGCGAGTCGCACGAGGGCGCGGTAGCCCACTTCGGCCGGACCGCTTCGGTCGTTGCTCATGAGGTTCGCCATGATCTCGAGCAGCTGTTTCATCAGTGGCTCGACGCGCAGTCCCGCTCCCACGCACGCTGAGAGGATCCGTGGTTCGGAGATCACGCGCACGAAGGCTCGCGCCACCTTGTAGTAGTCCCCGTAGGCCTCGTCGAGCAGTTCGTCGTAGTGGGCGAGGAGGGCGGGATCGTTCGCGAGCAGCGCCTCGCCGACCACGCTCGCCGCGAGTCGTCCGGTCTCGTAGCCGTAGGCGATGCCCTCGCCGTTAAAGGGGTTGACCGCGCCCGCGGCGTCGCCGATCGTGAGGGTGTTTTCACCCACGTGGGGTCCGAGCGCGAGGCCCATCGGCAGTCGCCCGCCCGTCGCCGGCCCACAGCACGTCTCGTCGTTGAGCCCCCACGCCTCGGCCGTTTGGGCGACGAAGTACTCCTGGAGTTTGGTCGTATTCACGCCCTTCCAGGCGCCGCCGGTCGAGAGCAGTCCGACGCCCACGTTGACCCGGCCATCGCCCAGGGGGAAGATCCAGCCGTAGCCCGGCACGACCTTGCCCTTGGGGTCGCGGATGTCCAAGTGCGAGTCGATCCAGGGTTCGTCATGTCGAGCGCTCGTGTAGTAACCGCGCAGCGCCATGCCCATGGGCCAGGCCTTGTTGCGCGTGACCCCGAGCTCACGGCCCAAGCGCGAGTTCTGCCCGTCGGCCACCACGACGTAGCGACCTCGAAGGTCGGCGACGGTGCCGGTGTCCTTCTCCTTCACCACGACGCCCTTGGCGCCCTTCAGTCTCGCGCCGGAAGCGTCACGGGGTTCGAGGAGGTCGACCACCTCGACACCGTTTAATAAGGTCGCGCCCTGGGTCTGCGCATGTTCGGCGACCAGGCCGTCGAGGTTAAAACGCGTGATCGTGTAGCCGTAGTTGGGGAACTTCGGGTGCTCGGGCCAGTTCATGGCGAGCGTCGCTCCGAAGCCGAAGGCGCGAAGTCCGTTGTAACGGTGGGCGTGGCGCGCGACCTCGCGCTCGAGACCCATCGCCTGGAGTTGGTAGACCGAGCGTGGCGTGAGACCATCCCCGCAGGTCTTTTCACGCGGGAAGGTCTTCTTCTCCACCAGGCACACCGACCACCCGGCCTTGGCGAGCCAGTACGCGCACGCGGAGCCGCTCGGACCAGCGCCCACGATCACGACGTCATAGACGGTGCTCGATGCGATGTCGTTCAGTTTTGCCACGCGTCGAGCCTAGGCCGTTGGTCCTCGTGACCCGCAACCTAGGACCCGTTCAAGTCTGATAAAAAGGACCGGTGGACCAGTACTTACCTTTGCTGGGACTCCTGATTCTCGGGGTGCTGTTCGCGTCGGGTTCACTGGTGGCGTCAGCGTGGCTGGCCCCGCACAAGAGGCCCACGGATGCCAAACGCGCACCGTACGAATGCGGGATCGTCCCCGAAAACGAACCTCCACAGCGATTCCCGGTGCGCTTCTACCTGGTCGCGATGATCTTCGTGATCTTTGACATCGAAGTCGTCTTCATGTATCCCTTCGCCGTGGTCTTTCGCCAGTTGCACGTCTTTGGACTCATCGAGGTCCTGGCGTTCTCGGTGACGGTCTTTGGCGCCCTGGTCTTCCTCGTGAGCGAGGGGGCGCTGCAGTGGGGTCCCGTCAAGCACCTCACGCCGGGCATGCCCGCGCGCACGAGTTCGTCCACGATCGTGCGCATTGGCCAAGACCCCGAACAGGCAGCGTGACGTGGGCCTCGAAGACCTTCAGCACAACTTCTTGACGGGTCAACTGGAGGACTTGGTGCGATGGGCGCGCCGCGCCTCGGTCTGGCCCGCCTCGTTCGGTCTCGCGTGCTGCGCGATCGAGATGATGGCGGCGGGTGCCGCGGACTTCGACCTCGCTCGCTACGGCATGGAGGTCTTTCGCAACTCGCCGCGCCAGGCCGACCTCATGATCGTCGCGGGGCGGGTCTCCCAGAAGATGGCGCCGGTGCTGCGTCAGGTCTACGACCAGATGATGGAGCCCAAGTGGGTCATCTCCATGGGGGTGTGCGCGTCGACGGGCGGCATGTTCAACAACTACGCCCTCGTCCAGGGCGTCGACCAGGTCGTCCCCGTGGACGTCTACGCGCCGGGATGCCCACCCGGGCCCGAGACGCTCATCCATTCCATCCTTACGCTGCACGAACAAATCCGCCGGGGCGAGATAACCCGCAGGCGTACCCTGACGGGCGCCGGGGCCGGGATGCACTTGGAAGAGGCCGGGCCTCTCCAGCTCAGCTCGACCAGCGCCAGCCCAGCCGGCCGTGCTGACCAGGCGGTGGGCGGGTGAGCGACGACCAAGCGGCCCAGTCGGAGGCCCAGCCGGCGGCGGAGGCACCGGGCCCCGACGACCAAGGCGCACCCCTGCTGCATGGTTGCCCGGTCACCGAGGCTCTGGGCCAGCGCACTGTCCACACCGACCGGGACCGGTACCTCGCCCTTATGGAGGGCCTGTTCCGCGACGGGTTTGAGTGCTGCATGGGCGTGAGCGGCGTCGACTACCTCACCCATCCCGGACGGGCCCTCCCCGACGGGGTTACTGCTGAGCGTTTTGAGGTCGTCGTCGAGCTGGTCTCGTTTTCGCGACGAGAGCGCCTCCGGGCCCGGTGCCAGGTGCCCGAGACCGACCCGGTGGTGCCCAGCCTGTTCGACCTGTGGCCCGGCAGCGAGGCGCACGAGCGGGAGACCTTCGACATGTTCGGTATCCGGTTCAGCGACCATCCGGACCTCACTCGCATCCTGATGCCCGAAGACTGGGAGGGCCACCCGCTGCGCAAGGACTACGCCACCGGCCACGTGCCGGTGCAGTTCAAGGAAGCCCCCAAATGACGACCCCCTCTCTGGTCGAGCTGCTGAAAGCCAAAACCTCCGAAGGCGCTCAGGAACTACTGGCGCGCCAGCAGACGACCGTCCGGGAGCTGCGGTCCGAGGTGGGCGGCGTCCTGCGCCTCCCTGAAGGCGTCACCCTGGACCGGGACGACATCAACTACGAGGCGCCCGACGACGAGACGATGATCCTCAATCTCGGGCCCTCCCACCCGTCCACTCACGGGGTCCTGAGGGTGATGGTCGAGATCCGGGGTGAACAGGTACTGCGCACCAAGCCCGTCATCGGTTACCTGCACACCGGTATGGAGAAGACGGGCGAGGAGCTGATGTACCACCAGGGCGGCACCAACGTGACGCGCATGGACTACCTGGCGCCGTTCTTCAACGAGCTGGCTTTCTGCCTCTCGGTGGAAAAACTGGCCGGCATCG
>JBEKWQ010000141.1:0-4825 GCA_049512875.1 Acidimicrobiales bacterium | reverse complement strand
CGGGTCAATCAACGCGATTCTTGGTGCCTGGCTTGGTGAGTCGACTCTTTGAAGCCTACGACGCGGGAAGAAGCGAGATCGGCGTGGGTGACCTCACGACCCGCCGAGACTTCAGCGACGTTCGCGACGTGGTGCGTGCGTATCGCCTGCTCTGTCTTCACGGGCGAGGCGGCGAGGTCTATAACGTGGCGTCGGGTCACGACGTGGCGGTTCTGGACATCGCGCATCAATTACGTGACGAGATCGCGCCCGCTATTGGTCTGGTGGTCGATCCCGCGCTACTGCGTCCAGTTGAGGTACCGGTGACTCGCGGCAACTTCGACAAGATCCACGAGGCGACGGGCTGGGAGCCCGAGATCGTGCTGTCGACGTCACTACGCGACGTCGTCGAGGACTTTCGTTTGAGTCGCGAACAACGCTGAGAACTTCGCAAGGAGCGTGATTTCGCGTGTTTTTCTGGTCCAGACCCAGTGCGTGCGCCAACTAGCCTTGAGGGACTGATGGAATCTCGCGCTCCGGCCGTCGTTGCCGTCGTTGTTACCACCGGTCCAGGCCCAGGTCTCGAAGCCACGCTGGCTTCGTTGGTGGCACAGGACTACGAGGAACTTAGCCTGCTCGTCATTGCGAACGGGGAGACTGAGCACGTCCCGGCTCGAGTCGCCGCGGTGGCGCCCCACGCGTTCGTGCGGATTCTCGAGGAGAACCGAGGATTCGCCGCGGCCTGCAACGAGGCATCACTCATGGTCGAAGGATCGGCCTTCTTCTTGTTCTGCCACGATGACGTTCGTCTCGAACCCGACGCCTTGCAACTGATGGTCGAGGCCGCCTTTCGAACGAACGCCGGCGTCATCTCGCCCAAAATGGTGGCCTACGAGGACCCACTCGTACTACTGCACGTGGGACAAACCTGTGACCGCTTCGGCGTCGTGCACGAACGCGTCGAACTGGGAGAGATCGACCACGGCCAGCAGGACCTGGAACGAGACGTGTTCGTGGCGCCGGGTGGAGCGACGCTCGTTCGATCCGATCTTTTCGCCACGCTTCGAGGTTTCGACCCGCTGATCCCGGTGCTCGGTGAGGACCTGGACCTCTGCTGGCGCGCGCAGGTGGCGGGAGCGCGCATCGTCGTCGCGCCACTCGCCAAAGTCGCGCACCGCGAGACCATCGCGACTGGCGAACGTCAGGTCAGTGCCGTAGGGACTCGTCGCGCGAGTCGTCAAGATCTTCAACGTCGTCACCAGTTGTTGGTCGTGGCGACGGGCTGGGGTACGCGCACGACGTTTAGCACGCTCGCGATGCTGCTGATCCTGGACTTGATGGAGCTCTCGCTCGCTCTCGTCGGACGAGACGCGGATCGGGCGGGCGCCATCGTTGGATCGTGGCGTTGGCTGTTCCACAATCGCCAGAGAGTCCGAGAGCGACGTCGTCAGCGCCGGGCCACACGAATTCTCTCCGACGCCGAACTGCGTCGTCTACAAGTGGGCGGTGCGCTTCGACTGAAGCGGTTCTTCTTCACGTTGCTGCGTCACGGCCTGGACCGGGCGAGAGGGATTCTGCCCGAACCAGACGCCGAAGAGGCCCAGGACGTTGACGACCTGGCGGGCGTGGGCTTCGGCACCGTCTTTTCCGAAGAGGAGGAGTTCGACGAGATTCCTGAGAGCGGCGTCCTCGAACTTCGCAATCGACCATCACGTATTTTGACGTCCTTTCGCACCCAAGCCACCGTCGTGCTCGTGGTCGCCGTTCTCTGGCTTATTGGATCGCGCAATTTGTTCGCCATGCACCTGCCGCTGATTGGGCGACTTGCCCCGCTTGACTCGTGGTGGTCGACCTGGCGCCATTATTTCGCCTCGTGGTCGGCGAACGGCGTGGGGAGCGGATCCCCGGGTATGCCGGGTTATGGCGTACTGAGCTTCGCGGGAACGTTCGTTCTGGGTCGCATGGGCGTGTTACCCCGACTGGCGTTGGTGGGCGCGGTTCCCATGGGGGCCTGGGGCGTGGCACGTTTGCTGCGCGGCCGCGTATCCAATCGGGCGCGGGTGGTCGCGTCGGTGGCCTACCTCGCCTTTCCCCTCGGCGTGAACATGATCGGTGCGGGTCGGGTGGACGTCTTGTTCATCCTCGCCGGTCTGCCGCTCGTGGTGCGTCGTCTCTTTGAGTTGCTCTGCGTACCGGGCTTTCGTGCGGGTCCCTACCCCGAGCCCGTACCCTTTGGTCATCGGGGGTGGCGTTCGACCGAGGCGGGTCAGCGCTTGGCCGCGATCATGCTCGTTGCCCTGCTGACCGCGATGGCACCGGCGACGTTGGTGCTCGTGGTCTTGATCGTCGGCGGCGTATGGGTGGCGCGATACTTCGAAGGCGACGAGTTCCAGCGTCGCGTGCGGCCCTGGCGCCTGCTCGGGTCCCTCGGGTTCAACGTCGCGATCTTTCTGTTGCCCATGACGGTGGATTTCTTCCTGGCGGGTCGTCGGGCGTTGGAACTCTTCGGTCTCGCTCGCGGGCCGTGGTCGTCGCCCTCGTTCGTGAACTTGTTGCGAGGGGCCGACGGTACCTTTGGTGCGAACTGGTCGGGCTGGTTGCTCCCGGGTGCGGCGGTGCTCGCTCTTCTATTGTGCCGCGATCAGCGGCGCGCCATCGCCACCAAAGCCGCGACCATCGCCACCCTCACGCTCGTGCTCGCGACGCTCGTGTCGCGTCACTGGTTGGGCTCGTTCGCGCCGGACCTGGACGTTTTGCTGTCGCTCTACGCGGTGATGATCGCGCTGTTGGTGGGCCTCGGCGTGAGCGCCCTCGAAAACGACCTGCGTCAATCGGGCTTTGGTTGGCGCCAGGTCCTGGCGTCGGTGAGTGTCGCGGCGATCGTGGTGACGATTGTTCCCCTGCTGGTGAGCTTTTCGAGTGGGCGTTTCGATTTACCCACGACGAGCGTCGCCGAGTCGCTCAGTGCCCTGGCACCGCCGGACGCCGGTGCGTACCGCGTACTCTGGCTCGGGGATCCCTCGGTCTTGCCACTACCCGGATGGACGGTCGCCCCCGGTCTCGAGGCCGCCACCTCGAACAACGGACTGCCCGGAGGCGACACGCTGTTCAGTGCGCCCGACTCGGGAACGACTGATCAGGTCCTTTCCGCGCTCAAGAGCGCCATTGCGGGTCGTACCGTTCGGTTGGGCCAGCTCCTCGCGCCGGCCGGTATCTCGACAATCGTGGTGATGAACGCTTCGGCGCCCGAACTCGCGGGGGTTCAATCTGTTCCCCTGCACCCAGTTCCCGCGGGCTTGACGACCGCCCTGGGTCTGCAGACCGACCTCTCGCTCGAATTGCAGACCAGTGCAGTCGTCGTCTTCGCGAACTCGATGTACCGGGGCCTCGTCTCTCAGAGCGCGGCGGGAAGCGTCACGTCGACCCACCTACTCGCGAGCGGCGTCTCCTCGAGCACCGTCTCGTCGGACTCGACAATTCGCGCCGGCGTCGCCCCGGCGAGCGCCTTCGAACTCGAGGTCAACGGTTCGCTCGTCCCTCGCAGCGTGAGTGACGGTTGGGTTCCTACCTATCACGTGGGCAACGAAGCCACGACCGCGACCGCTCAACTCGTGTTGCACCGGTTCCCGTGGAACGGGATACTCGCGGGTTTCACGTTACTGCTGTGGGCCATTGTCTGGCTCGGCTTTGGTCTGATACAGCGCCTCGAATGGCTCTTCACCGGTCGGCGCCGACAAGTCGTCGTTGCTCGCCACGCTCGTAAGGACGACCGTGGCTAGTCGACCTCGTCCACCGTTACTGATCGTGCTCGCGGCGCTGTTGCTATTGGCCGGTCTGACGACGCTGGTGAGATCTTCGAACTTCGCGCCTCGACCGAGCGCACTCTCGCTCTCGCCGGGATCCAACTCGACCGCGCTCTACTGCACGGGGCTTTCGGGGACGACGGGTGGCGGTGCGGGTCACTTCACGTTTCTCAACACGACGGGCTCGACTCGAAAACTGAACGTCCAAGTCGTCTCAGACAAGAACTTGACGTCGTTGACGTCACTCACCCTCGGTCCCCACGGCGCTCGAACGGTGGTGCCCCAAAAAGAAGTGAAGGGGAACAGCTTCGCCGTCGCGGTTCAGGTGAACGGTGGTGGCGTCGTGGGCGAAGAGGTCACCAACTCGAGCGCCGAAGCGCCGTGCGCCTCTTCGGGCGTCACCAGCTGGTACGCGAGCGGCTTTGACACCACGGTCGGCTCGACGGCGGACCTGAGCATCTACAATCCCACCGCGACGCCCGCGGTGTTCAATATCTCGACCTTCTCGCCGAGCGGCTACTCGGCTCCCGCTCCCTTCCAGGGTCTGGCCGTCGGGGCCCACGAACAGACCGAGATCAACCTCGGTAGGGAGATCGTCAACACCTCGGACGTCGGCGTGCGCGTGCGCGTTCTTCGTGGATCAGTCGTCATCAACGGCGTGCAAGTTTCGGGTTCGGTGTCTTCCTTCGCCCAGGGTCAGAGCACGCTCACCAAGTCGGCGTGGTTCCCCGCGGTCACGACGGTCGACAACGCCCTCGCCCAGGTCCGTGTCACCAATCCGAGCGGTGAGCCGGTCAATGTTGTTGCCAGCGTGAAGGTCGCCAGCTATACGGTGGCGCCCCAGGACCTCACCGTCGCGCCCTACGCCAGTGGCGACATCGTCATCACTCCCAATTCGGCGATTCCCGTTGCGGGCTACGCGAGCGTGGACGTGAAGTCGAGCGCGCCCGTGGCGACGTCACTCGTGACCGGCACCTCATCGGGGACGGCACTGTCGTCGATGGTGGCGCCCTCGAATGACTTCATCATCGCCGACTTCTCGG
>JBEKWQ010000140.1:0-4848 GCA_049512875.1 Acidimicrobiales bacterium | reverse complement strand
TTGGTGCCAAGATCCACACCGCGCGCAGCCGCAACGACCAGATCGCGACCACGATGCGTCTGTTCACCCGTGACGCGCTGGGTGAGGTGTCGAGTCTCGTGCTTGCGCTGGTCGACGAGTTATCGCGCCTCGGTGACGCCTACGTCGACGCCTCGTTGCCTGGCTATACGCACCTGCAGCGTGCCCAGCCGGTCCTGCTCAGCCACCACCTGAACGCGCACGCGTGGGCGCTGTTGCGCGACGTGGACCGACTGCTCGACGCGCGAGAACGCCTTGACGTGTCGCCGTTAGGTGCCGGGGCGCTCGCGGGAACGTCCCTCGCCATCGACCCGTCGGTTCCGGCGGGGTTACTTGGCTTCCGCGAAACCTTCGCCAACTCAATGGACGCGGTGAGCGATCGGGACTTCGTCGCCGAGACGCTCTTTGACGTGGCGCTACTGGGTGTGCATCTTTCGCGAATGGGCGAGGAGTTGGTCTTGTGGACCAGCGCGGAATTCAACTTTGCCACCCTTGGTGACGCGTACACGACTGGATCATCGATGTTGCCCCAGAAGAAGAACAGTGACGTGGCCGAACTGGCGAGGGCCAAGACCGGACGTTTCGTGGGGAACTTGACGAGCCTGCTGGTCACGTTGAAGGGCTTGCCGCTTTCGTACAACCGCGACCTGCAAGAAGACAAGGAACCACTTTTCGACTCCGTGCGTCAAGTCCGACTCGTCCTGAAGGCGCTCACGGGAGCGTACTCGTCCCTGGAGTTCCACGTCGACGTCGCTGCCGGGGCCGCGGCGGATTCGAACCTCGTGGCCGTCGACATCGCCGAACGACTTGTTCAAGAGGGTATGCCCTTTCGCCAGGCTCACGAACGCGTGGGACGTCTAGTGGGCGAATCGGTCGCCCGGGACCTACCCCTGTTGGAGCTCGTTCGCGCGGACGACGAACTCGCTCGTTTCGCCGACCTCTTTTCCCCGGGCTCGTCGCTCGCGCGGCGCTCGTCGCCGGGCGCCTCGGGACCCCTCGCGAGCCGGGCGCAGCGCGAGCGACTCGCGAGTGCCGTGGGGAAACTGCGCGGGCGACTCGAGGTGACGGAGGATTCGCCCACGTAACCCAGTCGTGTCACGGGCTGAACCTACGCTGAAGGCACATGGTCGAACGCCTCCTCACCCCATCGAAAATCACCGCCTGGCTCGAATGCGCGCATTTCCTCTCGTTACGAAATCAGGTCGACGCGGGCTCACTGTTCGTGCCAACGGCGTCACGCGGATCGCTCGCGGACCTTCTCATCGAAAAAGGAGCGACGCACGAACGAGACTGTCTCGCGGACTTGGAGAATCAGGGAAAATCAGTTTACCAGGTTCCCGGTAGAAATCCCGGCGAGTCCTTTGACGACTGGGTGCGTCGCGTGGGTAACCCCATGGACGACGGCCACGACGCGATCTTTCAGATGCCCTTCGTCCACGAGGGTATCCGAGGCATCGCGGACTTTCTCGTGCGCGTTGAACAACCCGTTGAAGGCTACGCACGCTACGAACCCATCGACGCCAAGCTCACGCGGTCAGAGGGCAAGCCCGGTCACGTGTTGCAACTGTGTTTCTACGCTGACGCCATTCGGGCCATGTGCGGCCGAGCCCCTCGCTCGATGCACCTGTGGCTGGGCACCGGGATTCAAGAGTCCCTCATCGTAGAGCAGTTCGGTCCTTATTGGCGCCGTCTGCGTTCGCAATTGAGTGAGCTCCTCGAACGAGACGTTGACTTTGACACCGTGCCCGCACCGTGTGATCACTGTGATTACTGCGAATTCAAGGATCGGTGCGAAAATGAGTGGCGCTGTGGCGACTCATTGGTCTACGTCGCCAACATTCGAGCCTCCGAGCAAGGATCACTCGAGCGCGTCGGCGTGCGCACGGTGGTCGAGTTGGCGTCTCGAACGGAGTCGGTGCCCGACGTGCACGACGAGAACCTCGGGCGATTGATTCGTCAGGCGAGTCTCCAGGTCGCTTCTCGTGCGCGACCCAACGAGCCGCCGGTTTATGAATTGGTGGCTGCTGGGGTGGATCCGGTCTTTGGCCACGGGTTCCAGTTCTTGCCGGCCCCCGACGAGGGCGACGTCTTTTTCGATTTCGAGGGTCATCCATTCTGGACTCCCCAGCACGACCTCTTCTTCTTGGGAGGTCTGTTCTTACGTGACGTCGGTGGCGCGTGGACCTATCAGCAGCGCTGGGCCCACGACCTCGTTCACCAGGAAAGCATGGTCAAGGAGCTCGTCGAATTCTTCGCCGAGCGTCGTCGCGACTATCCGTCCATGCACGTGTACCACTACAACCACACCGAGCGGTCGGCCCTCGAACGATTGACGAAAGGAACCGAGCACGAAGGACTGTTCGCCTCGCTCGTGGACAGTGGACTCTTCGTCGACCTCTACGTCGTGGCGAAGAACGCGGTCGTGGTGGGCACCGAGTCGTACGGTCTGAAGCATCTCGAGCGGCTCACGGGCTTTCACCGGCGCGCAGGCATCGAACAAGGGGCTGGCGCGGTGGTTGAGTACGAGCGGTACATGAAGAGCGGTGACCTAGCCATACTCGATGCCATCGCGGACTACAACCGTGACGATGTGGAGGCAACGAAGGCGTTGCGAGACTGGCTCGTCAGTCAGCGTCCGACGGAACTCGAGTGGCGCGAAGCAGTGCTCGAAGCGGAGGAATACGAGTACGACACCGACGAGCTCGTGGCGAAACTCGAGCACTACGAACAAGGCAGCCCCGAACGACTCTTGGGTGACCTCTTGAACTATTGGCGTCGTGAGCGGTCGGCGAACGTCACGCCCAAGATCGCTGAGGCGAGCGCGGATTTCGCCACGCTCTATGGCAATCCAGACTTCATCGCGAACGTGCATTTCGAGCGCTTCGAAGAAGGCGTCTCGCGCGGTGCGCCCGTCATCGACGCGCTGTTTACGTGGCCCCCGCAATCGGTCGATCCAACTTTCGTGAGTCGAAGCAGCGTGCTCTTCACGGGAGAGGGGGGTGAGCACGGTTTTGGCTACGCGTCCGAGGTGGATCTCGAGAGGCGCGAATTGCGGCTTCGTTGGCGCCAGCGGGAGGTCGAGGCGGGCGTGACCCCGATAGTCGTCACCCGTGATGACTACGTGGGGCCCCGCGAGAAACCCGGCGTGTTGATCCACCTAGCCGAGCAGATTCTTTCGCGCGAGCCGTCTGATCCGCCGAGTCGGGTGTCGTTGGCGCTGCTTGCGCGAGAGCGTCCGAGGTTCCTTGACGGGCGTGGTCCCGCGGGCGGCGTCTTTGGCGACGACCTCGATGACATCTTGAGCTGGGTGGGCGACCTTGATGAGAGTTACGTTGCTCTCCAGGGTCCGCCGGGAACCGGCAAGACCTACAGTGGCTCACACATCATTCACACACTGGTGCGCGCGGGCAAGCGGGTGGGAATCACGGCCATGAGTCACGCGGCGATTGACAACCTGCTCGGCGCGACGTTAGAGGTATTTGATGAGAAGGGTGACCGAGATTCGGTGAGGGTCCTGCGTCGAGGAGACAAACCCAAGTCCGGAGCGTTGCGGGGAGTCAAGTACGAAGCCTCCAGCGCGAAGGCGGAGAACGACGATTACAACCTCGTCGCGGGAACCACGTGGTTGTGGTCGCGTGCGGGAATGCGTCCCTATCCAGTTGATTACCTCGTGATCGACGAAGCGGGTCAGTTGGCGTTGGCCGATGCGTTGGCGTCGGCGAACGCCGCGCGGAACTTGATCCTTCTCGGTGATCCGCTGCAGTTGGCGCAGGTCGCGCAAGCTGAGCATCCCGGCGGATCAGGGGCCAGTGTGCTCGAGCACGTGCTCGGCGATCACGCGACGTTGCCAGCGCGCGATGGCGTCTTCATCGCCGTGACGAGGAGGATGCATCCCGACGTCTGCGCCTTCATCTCAAGTCAGATTTATGAGGGACGACTCACGAGTCACGAGAGCTGCGCGCGCCAGAGCACGAACTTCGGCACCGGCCTTCGATGGCTCCAGGTACGTCATACGAGTCGTTCGACGGAGTCGAATGAAGAGGTGCGGGTCGTCGCCGAGCAGATCACTTCGATGATCGGTACTCCATGGATCGATCAGCACGGCTTCGAGTCGCCCCTCTCCGCCGAGGATTTCATGGTGGTAGCGCCCTACAACGATCAAGTGAAGTTGTTGCAGTCGAGCTTTCAGAGAAGTGCGGTGCTCGCTCGGGTCCAGGTGGGCACCGTCGACAAGTTCCAGGGTCGAGAGGCTCCCGTCGTGTTCTTTACGATGACGACATCATCGGCCGCGGACATGCCGCGCGGCCCGGAGTTCCTCTTCTCGCGTAATCGCCTGAACGTGGCGGCGAGTCGGGCACGCTGTCTCGCCTACCTGGTCTGCACCGAGGAGTTGCTGAACTCTCGGGCCAAGACCATCGACGAGATGCGCCTGATCGGGACCTTGAGCGCCTTCGTCGAGTTCGCGACCGCCTGACGTCGAGGCGATCGCGTTTTTCGAGGTCGGGAAGCGGTTCCCTCTGAGGAGGGCCAGATTTTGGCTCAAAAACGCACTTTTGGGGACTGGGGACCTGCTACGATGGTCTTCCCACCAACGGAGACGGAGGCCGGGTGCATTTGCTCCCCGGTAAACCGCGCTGTTAAGGTAGGCATCCCTGCCGCCAGGGTAACTTGGCGTCGGATTTGCGAGAGAAATCCCGCGATGGTGTACTTCGCACCTCCGACTTCGGTCGTGTGTGTTGTCGCTCCTTGAAAACGGAAGAACGAGAGCCAAAAGCCAGTACGGGCGACGATGGACGGATCTAACCGGACGCGTCGTTCGTCAAAAGAAGT
>JBEKWQ010000139.1:0-4871 GCA_049512875.1 Acidimicrobiales bacterium | reverse complement strand
AGGTGACGATTCCGCTCCCGCTGGTTCCAATCGTCGACGGGGTCTTCTCGGGTAGCGAAGTCCTCGACAACGGCGCCAAATCCATCGTGAGAGAATTGACGATCATGAGCCCACCCTTGAAGGCACTTCGCGAGAGCGGCGCGTTCTAGGCAACGGTGTCATCTCTAAGATGGCAATCGTGACCGCTCCCGTCTCGACGATTGACCCACCGGTTATCGTCACCGAGCACCTCACCAAGATCTACGGCGACGCCGACTTTCGCGCAGTGGACGATTTGAACCTCTCGGTCTACGCCGGGGAGATCTTCGGGCTGCTCGGTCCTAACGGTGCGGGCAAGACCACGACTGCGGGCATGCTCACCACCCGCGTCATTCCGACGTCAGGGTCCGCCACGGTCGCGGGCGTGAACGTGGTCCACCATCCCGCCATCGCCAAGCAGTTCCTCGGCGTCGTGTCCCAGACGAACACGCTGGACCGTCAGCTCACGGTCTGGGAGAACTTGTACTTCCACGGGCGCCTCTTTGGCATGTCGTCACACGAATCACGCGTAATCTCAGATCGCCTGCTCGAACAATTCCAACTGGCGAAATGGGCCAAGGCCTCGGTCTACGCACTCTCCGGCGGCATGGCCCAAAGGCTCATGGTCGCTCGATCGATCTTTCACCGACCTGCGGTCTTGTTCATGGACGAGCCAACGGCCGGACTCGACCCTCAAAGTCGCCTCGCCCTCTGGGAGATCCTCCAACAACTCAACGCCGACGGTCAGACGATCATGCTCACGACGCACTATATGGAAGAGGCGGATCAACTCTGCAATCGGGTGGCGATCATGGACCACGGCAAGATCCTCGCGCTCGACACGCCCGAGGGACTAAAGCGCAGCGTGGGTGTGGATACGATCGTAACGATCAAGGCCTCCGGTGATTTGAAGCTCCTCGCCACCACGTTAGAAAAAGGTGTCCCCGGTGTGACCCACAGCCGTGAGATCGAAAAGGGTGTTGAACTGCACGTCAAGAGCGGTGAACGGATCCTCGCCCAGGTCGTGTCCGCAGCCGAGTCGGGTGGCTTCACGGTCGTGGACCTTTCGGTTGCCGAGCCCTCGCTGGAAACTGTCTTCATCAACCTCACCGGCAAGGAGCTGCGCGACTAATGGCCGCCGACGACGTCGCGGACCAGACCCACATCATGATTGGTCCTCGTCGCTCATCACTGAACGCGAGTCGTTCGGCACTTGGAGCTCTTCTCTTGCGCGACGTAGTCGTCCTGAGGAAAGACTGGGCGATCTTCGTGTTGCGAACGATCATCCAGCCGTTCCTCCTCTGCTTCGTGTTCCTTTTCGTCTTTCCCAAGATCGGCCAGTCGGTGGGCGGTGGTGGGGGCGCGGCGGGCGAGAGCGCGTTCGCGACCGTGCTCGTGGCGGGCGTCGTCGGCATCTCGATCATGTTCCAGGGCGTCCAGTCGGTCGCGTTGCAGATGTCCCAGGAGTTCGGCTTCACTCGAGAGATCGAGGACCGCGTGCAGGCACCTTGTCCAATCTGGCTAGTGGCCGTCGAAAAGGTGATCTCGGGTGCGATCCAGGGCCTGATCTCAGCTGCCATCGTCCTGCCTATCGCTTCGGTGGTCCACGCCAAGGGCGTGAGCGCCTCAATCTCGATCCATTGGCTCATCCTGCTTACCTTGGTGCCTCTGGCGTGCATTGCGATGAGTTCTCTTGGGTTGATACTCGGCACTAGTTTCGAACCACGCAACATCGGCTTGATGTTCGGGTTCGTGATCCTGCCGATCACCTTCCTCGGAGGCACCTACTACCAGTGGAATCGTCTCGCGTCGGTGAAGATCGGTTCGTGGCACTGGCTCCAGACGATCGTGCTGATCAATCCATTGCTTTACGTCAACGAGGGAATGCGCGCGACGTTCACCAACGTCCCCCACATGCATCTTTACGTGGTCTATCCGGTGCTGATCGCGTTCTGCGCCGGCTTCTTGTCACTCGGGCTGCGAAACTTCCGTCGGCGAGTCCTCTCCTAGCTCGAAGAGGTCGCAGACCGACGGCGCCCTAGCCAACCTTGAAGATCGCGGCTTCGTTGGCCGCGAGTTCGCCCGGCGTCGGTTGGTCGTGGCTCGAGAACAGCAGTGTCGTGCCACGCACGTCCAGTGGGGCTCGCGCCGCGGCGAAGTTCACCACGATACGCACCACCTCGTCGTCGGCCACCCGTTCGAAGACGAGGACGTCGCCATCCGCGCGCAGATTCCTCGTTTCGCCACGTCGAAGGGCTCGCGACGCACGACGTAGAGCCAGCAGTCGTCTCGTGAACTGCAGCGTAGAATCTGATGCCTCCTCTTGAAACTGCACACTGAACTTCGAGGGCTCTGAGACGAAAGGCAGCCAAGCCCCGGCCGGCCAGCCATGATCCTGCTCGGCGTTCCAGGGAATCGGGGCTCGACATCCGTCGCGTCCGCCAGGATCAACCACCCGTTCGGGGGCGACGGCCGCGTCTTCGAGTCCAAGTTCTTCGCCGGCGTAGAGGAACGCCGTCCCGCGCAGCGTCAAGAGCAACGTCATAGCCGCGCGCACTCGCTCTTGGCCTCCCAGACGCGTGGCGACACGAGCATTGTCGTGATTGCTCAGTACCCAGGTCGGCCAGGCTCGCACGGGGGTGAGCGCAACCTCCGTTGCGCCGACGGTGTCGAGCCACGCGTTCGCGCGCCACGGAGTGAACAACGACTTGAAGTTGAACGAGAGGTGCAACTCGTCCCCATCGCCGTAGTAGGTCGCCACCCTCGCCGGGTCGAGCAGAAAGACTTCACCGATGGACACCCGCTCTCCCCCGTACTCATCGAGCACGCGACGAATCTCTCGCAGGTACTCGTGGGTGACTTCGACGTCATTGAGCGGGGTGTGGCTCATCATTCGCAGACCTTCGGAATCGTCCTGCTCGAGGTCCTTGCCCAGAGCGTGCACGACGTCCATTCGAAAACCGTCGACGCCTCGATCGAGCCAGAACCGTAAGGTCGCGGCCATCGCCTCGCGCACTTGGGGATTTGACCAGTTGAGGTCGGGTTGGTCGGCGAGGAACAGGTGCAGGTAGTACTGGCCGGTTAACTCGTCCCAGGTCCACACCGACTCCTCGCTCCAGGCGCGAATCCAGTTGTTCGGTAGCGATCCGTCCGCCTTGGCGTCGCGCCAGATGTACCAGTCTCGGTGCGCGCTCGTGCGAGAAGAGCGGGCATCGAGGAACCAAGGGTGCTCACTGGACGTGTGATTGGGAACCCAGTCGAGCAAGACCCGAATGCCCAACTCGTGGGCCTCACGAACCAGTTGGTCAAAGTCTGCGAGGGACCCGAACGTCGGGTCGACGTCAATGAAGTTCGAGACGTCGTACCCGAAATCGCGCATCGGTGACGGATAGATCGGCGAAAGCCAGATCGCGTCGATACCCAACCATTCCAGGTAACGCAGTCGACGACGCACTCCGTTGAGGTCGCCGACGCCGTCCGCGTTGGAATCACAGAACGAACGCGGGTAGATCTGATACACCACCGCGTCACGCCACCACGTCATCGACGAAGACTAATGCGCAATCGAGGTGTCAACGCTCCGACGTAACGACGTCAGCCGCGTCCTCGCTGAAACACGTAGAGCACGACACCCAAGACGATCACGACGATCATCATGGTCCTGGCGTTCTTCGCGATGAACCAAGTCGTGGGCAAAGAGGACGTCGCCAACTCGGATCCTGGCGTGTTCACGGGTGTGGGAACCGCGCCCGCGTCACCGTCGCCCATGAGCCCGCGAAACGGCTGGGTCGGCGTCAAGAGATACGCGAAGGCCTGGAACCTGATCTGAAAGCGCAACACGAGGGCCAGGGCTTGGTGAAGGGCCTCTGGTTCGCGTCCACTAAAAAGACCCCAGACCCACATCACGAAGAGGAACGGGTACGCGCCAAGAGACAGCACCCCACTGACGATACTTCCCGGGATTGCCAGCACCAGACGGAAAAAGACGGCGGCGCGATTGAGTGACACGTGATCTATCGAGAGCGATACCTGATCGTGGGCGCCCTCTTCGAAGACCAGGCCGGGCCAACGACTCGTCAACAAAAACGTGTACGCGAGGATGTTGGCGTAAAGGCGGAGCGCGCCAGTGACGAACGCTTGCAGTCCATCGGGCACGCGCCCGACAAACAACGACGCGAACCACGACCCGATGGTCGCGAAGAACGCCGCGACGGAGACGAAGAACGCGACGAAGAAGAGCGGGATGACGAGAATCAGTCGAATGAAGATCGTCCAGCGCGCCTGTCCCGGTGGCTCGAGTTCGAGTCCCACCAGAACCTGTGCCTCGCCACGCATGGCGGTCGACGACAACGGCGGCATCGGAGCCATTGACGCCGAGCCCGACGTCGGATTCCCGCAGACGGCACAGAACTTCTGGCCTTCGACCTCCAATGTTCCACAGTGTGCGCAATACGCCATCTTGGCTCCTCGTTCTAGAGGTGGAGCGGGTCTTTCGCGAAGGTGCAAACAACGTCGAAAGTCCTGCCACGTGGGAGTGTAACTCAGGGACTTCAGCACCGCCGAGCTTTCGGACTCGCCACTGCGCGATTCCTCGACAAGAAATAGCGGCGACGTGTCGCGTGTTCCGATCAGATCACGTGGGACCGGTCCACGTTGAAATGGCAACCAGCGAGCGACGAGACGTCAAGAAATGTCTCGCATTCACCGATCTCGAAGGACGTCGAATCGTACGGCATCGAAATCGATGAAGGGACCTTCGAGGTGAGAAGAGACGTGGTCATTTCCTTGACGATGGTCGTCGCCACAACCATCATTCCAGTTACGCCGCGTTGACCCAGTGGCGTCGTAGTCCC
>JBEKWQ010000138.1:0-4887 GCA_049512875.1 Acidimicrobiales bacterium | reverse complement strand
GTTTTCCCGCGGTGATCTGCACCAGCCCCAACGACATGATCGTTCACGGGATTCCTGGTAGTTACCGCCTCGCCGAGGGCGACATCATCTCGATCGACTGCGGGGCGATCATCGAGGGTTACCACGGTGACGCGGCCTACACCGCGGGCGTGGGAGCGATCAGCGACCTCGCCCAGACCCTCATCGACGTGACCGAACGTTCCATGTGGGCGGGCATCGAGCAGCTGCGCATTGGTAACCGTCTGCACGAGGTCGGTCGCGCGGTGCAAAAGGTGGCGGAGGCGGCGGGGTTCTCGGTGGTGCGTGAGTACGTGGGACATTCCATCGGCACGGCGATGCACGAGGACCCTCAAGTTCCCAACTACTGGCCCGGCACACCCGGTCCCACGCTCAAGGAAGGTATGGTCTTCGCGATCGAGCCGATGGTCAACGTCGGTACCTACGACACCTACATCCTCGATGACGGATGGGGCGTGATGACCCAGGACGGTCAACTCTCGGCGCACTTCGAGCACACGATCGCGGTGACCGACAACGGACCCGAGGTCTTTACCGTCCTCTAGTCGCGCGGGTGATTCCGGTCGAACTGACGTTGGGCGAAGAGCGCGGCCTCGGTGCGACGCTGGTAGCCGAGTTTGGCGAGCAGGTTCGACACGTAGTTCTTCACGGTCTTCTCAGCGAGAAACATCACGTCCGCGATCTCGCGGTTGCTCATGCCTTCGCTCAGTAGCTCGAGGATTCGACGCTCCTGACTGCTCAGGCTCTCGAGGCGAACGTCTTCGGCGATCTGGCGACGCAGACGCTCTTTCGCGCGTTCGAGTTGGTCGGCGGTCATGAGGGTCTCGCCCGCGGCGACTCGGCGGATGGAGTTCACGAGGTCGTCGCCGCGTACGTTCTTCAAGACGTAACCGCGCGCGCCCGCGAGCATCGAGGCGTTGAGTGCTTCGTTGTCGGCGAAGGATGTCAGCATCAGGCACGCCAGGTCGGGTCGTTGTTCGTGCAGGGAACGACAAAGGTCCACGCCACTGCCGTCGGGTAGTCGCACGTCGAGCACCGCCACGTCGACCTGGTCGAGCAACACGTTGAGGGCCTCTTCGAGGGTGCCCGCCTCGGCGACCACTTGCAGGTCTTCGTTCGACTCGAGCAGTTCGCGCAGTCCGCGTCGCACGATCTCATGGTCATCAACGAGGAAGAGTCGAATCACGTCAGTCCAGTCGGTTCGCGGTCCAGCGCACTTGCGTGCCGTGGCCAATCTCTGAGTCTACGTAACAATCGCCGCCCAAGTCGCGGGCTCGCGAGGCGAGGTTTCGCAACCCGCGTCCGCCGCTCGCGGCCGAGGCGAAGCCGACGCCGTCATCTTGGACGACCAAGACGAGCGTATTCTCTTCGACGTTTAGTTCCACGTCGATACGGTGGGCGTGGGCGTGGCGCACGATGTTCGAGAGGATCTCGCGCAGTGCCTGGGCGACGTGTTGGGCGCAGTGCGGTGCCACTAGGTCGTCGAGGCCCGCCAGCATCGTGAGGTGGACCTCGACGCCCAGACGGGACGCGACCTCGGTGGTGAGCGACTCGATTCGCTCTTCGAGCGAATCCACGTCGGCGTGATCCTGGTCGATCTCGAAGATGGTGGTACGGATGTCGAGGATGGTCTCGTTCAATTCGTCGAGTGACGTATTGATTCGCGTGCGCACCGAGTCCTCGACTGAGCCCGACAAGGCGAGTTGCAGTGAGAGTCCCACGCCGAAAAGACGTTGGATGACCGTGTCGTGCAGGTCGCGCGCGAGGCGCTCGCGTTCCTCGGCGATCGACAGCTCTCGCACGTGGCTGCGAAGTTTGGCCTGGTCGATCACGAGCCCCGCCGCCCGACCGAAACCCGCCACGAGATCCTCGTCTTCGACGCTGAAGGGCTCTCCCGAGAGATGGTCGGTGAGGTAGAGGTTCCCAAAGACCGTGCCGTCCTCGACGATCACCGGCACGCCGAGGAACTGCTTCATGGGTGGATGGTGCGCGGGGAATCCCGAACTCCCCTCGTGTTCCGAGAGGTCGTCGACCCGTAAGGGATGGGCGAGTCGGATCGTCTCACCCAGCACGCCCGCGCCGCGCGGCAGTGGACCGATGAGCGCGCGCTGGCGGTCGTCGATGCCGTAGGTGATGAAACTCGACATGGTCGCGCCGTCGCTCGCGAGCACGCCCAGCGCGCCGTAGCGTGCGCCCACGAGGTTGGTGGCGCGTTCGACGATGCTTTCGAGAAGGGTCGTCAGGTTGGCGTCAGCTTCGATGAGGAGAATCGCCTCGATGAGGCCGTGGAGCCGCCCAGGATCTCTTATTCGGTGAAACGGCATTACGCCCAGCCTGCCATATCTGCTTCACCCGAGCCGAAGGAGTCCTTGCGTTCAGCCGCGCTGGCCCACGACGACCGCGAGCGGCAAAAGCACGAACGAGGCGCCCCGCTCGAGTGCCCTTTCCATGATCTCGTTGGGCGCGGGCTGGTCCAGGGCGAGTTTGGCGATGCCGGAGGCCATGACCGACCAGGTGAGACCGTCGGGCTCGAGGCCGTCAATCTGCAAGGAGACGACGTCGCCGCGTTCGGCGGCCGCGATGACCGCCGGATCCGAACTGGCGAGCAACACGAAATTGCGCTCTATCAGGGCAATCCGCGCTGGCAGCGCGACCGGGAGGCACTTGACCGAGATGACGACGCGAGCTAGCGCCGCGGCGCCCAGCAGGCTCACGCATTCGTCGCGGCGCATAGACTCAGGTACCAGAGTCGCGGGCGGTTGCGTCATCTACCAAGCATTGTCGACGTTTTGGCTTAATCACTAGGGACTCTGGTCACATATCGGGGTATTTCGGTCGCCGGGTTCCGTGGGGCCGCGAGACCCCGGGTCGGCTTTTGCTTTCCGGGAATTTTCCGGTAGAATGGTCAGCCGACCTCTTGGTAACCCGAGAGGTCCATCCGTCAAGGAGTTTTTCGCCCTTTGACGTCGTTGTGCCCACACAAGGAGAAGAAACTGAGTAAGCCAAAGGAAGACGCGTTCACCGTCGAAGGTACCGTCGTCGAGCCTCTACCCAACGCCATGTTCCGCGTGGAGCTGGAGAACGGTTACACCGTCCTCGCCCACAGTTCGGGAAAGATGCGTATGCACCGCATCCGTATTCTTCCCGGCGACAAGGTCCAAGTGGAGATCACGCCCTATGACATGACCCGCGGTCGCATCACCTACCGGTACAAATAACTCAGCTTCCGTTTCGATCGAGAAAGAAGATTCATGAAGGTTCGCGCCAGCGTCAAGCCCATGTGCGAGAAGTGCAAGGTCATTCGCAGGGCCGGTCACGTGCGCGTGATCTGCGAGAATCCGCGTCACAAGCAGCGTCAGGGCTAGGAGAGGAAGAACATGGCCCGTATTGCCGGAGTCGACATCCCCCGCGAAAAGCGCACGGTGATCGCACTCACGTACATCTTTGGTGTCGGTCCCACGACCGCGGAGCAGATCTGCGCCGCGACCGGAATCGACGAGTCGACGCGCGTGAAGGACCTCAGCGAGGCCGACGTCAACAAGCTGCGCGCCTACATTGACCAGAACCTCACCGTCGAGGGTGACCGTCGTCGTGACGTCGCCCAGGACATCAAGCGCAAGATGGAGATCAACTGCCTCCAGGGGATCCGCCATCGCAAGGGCCTGCCCGTGCGCGGTCAGCGCACCCGCACCAATGCTCGCACCCGCAAGGGACCCAAGCGCACCGTCGCCGGTAAGAAGAAGGTAACGAAGTAATGGCTAAGCCAACCACGGTCCGCAAGGGTCGTCGCAAGGAACGAAAGAACGTCGCCTTCGGCGTCGCGCACATCAAGAGTTCGTTCAACAACACGATCGTCTCGATCACCGACCCCGAGGGCAACGTGTTGTCGTGGGCTTCGTCGGGTCAGGTCGGATTCAAGGGTTCGCGCAAGTCCACGCCCTACGCCGCCCAGCTCGCCGCCGAGAAGTGCGCGCGCGCCGCGATGGAGCACGGCGTGAAGAAGGTCGACGTGCTCGTACGCGGCCCCGGATCGGGTCGCGAGACCGCAATCCGTTCGATCGCCGCCGCTGGCATCGAGGTCGTCGCCATCAAGGACGTCACGCCGCTGCCCCACAACGGCTGTCGCCCCAAGAAACGCCGTAGGGGTTAGTAATGGCTCGCTACACCGGACCCGTTTGTCGACTCTGTCGCCGTGAGCGCACCAAGCTCTACTTGAAGGGCGAGCGCTGCTTCACCTTGAAGTGCCCCGTCGCCGAGAACTCGGACCGCCAGACCCGCGCCTTCCCGCCGGGCATGCACGGTCGTGACCGCCAGCGCCAGGGCTCTGAGTACCTGAACCAGCTTCGCGAGAAGCAGAAGGCGCGTCGTATCTACGGCATCTTGGAAAAGCAGTTCCGCAACCTCTACGAGGAGGCGAGCCGTCGTCCCGGCATGACCGGTACGAACCTGCTGCAATTCCTCGAGTGTCGCCTTGACAACGTCGCCTACCGCGCGGGCTGGGGCGCGAGCCGCTCCCAGGCTCGCCAACTCGTTCGTCACGGTCACGTGACGATCAACGACAAGCGCGTCACGATCCCCTCGTACCGCGTGCGTCCCGGCGAGGTCGTGTCCTTAAAGGCCGCGACCCGCGAGAACTTCAACGTCAAGCGCAACCTCGACGTCCTGGACCGCACGGTCCCGGGCTGGCTCGAGAAGAGCGACAACAACTTTACGGTCACGGTTCGCGTCGTACCCCAGCGCGAACAGATCGACGAATCGATCCAAGAGCAACTCATCGTCGAGTTGTACTCGAAGTAACCACAGTTTTTCAGATCTTTAAGGAGTCCCCATGTTGATCATCCAACGCCCCACCATCGAAGCCCTCGGCGA
>JBEKWQ010000137.1:0-4932 GCA_049512875.1 Acidimicrobiales bacterium | reverse complement strand
TCTCGTCGGGTTGGGCGTCGCCGCAGCTCTGACTGTCTTCATTACGATGTTGGCGGCGTTGACCTTGTTACCCGCGTTGCTCGCCTTCCAGAAACATCACGTCTTGAGCCGCCGCGAGCGCCGAAAGCTCGCCACCGAAGGTCCCGAGCCGCTGGTCGTCCAGGGCGGATGGCAGCGATGGGCGAACTTCGTCGCTCGACGTCCTCGAGAACTGTCGGTGGTCGCCGTGCTCGTCATCGTGGCCCTTGGTCTACCAATCTTCTCGCTGCACCTCGGCATCTCGGACGCGGGTTCGGATCCCGCGAGTTCCACCACGCGACTCGCCTACGACCTGCTCGCCAAGGGCTTTACGCCGGGTTTCAACGGACCCCTTACCGTCGTGGGTTCCATCCACAACAACGCCGACAAGACCGCGATGGAGAACCTCGACGCGTCACTCTCGGGCAAGCCCGACATCATCTTCGTGACGCCACTCAAGATCAACCCCCAAGGGAACGTTGGTCTCATCACCGTTGTCGCCACGACCAGTCCCCAATCGACCCAGACTTCGGATCTCATCACCTCACTGCGCGATCGCTACATCCCTGACGCGACCGCGACCTCGCACACCAGGATCTACGTTGGCGGCGAGACCGCGCTGTCCAATGACTTCTCGGGCGTGCTCGACGGCAAGATTCCGCTGTTCGTGGCGATCATCGTCATCTTGGGCTGCTTGTTGCTCATGGTGGCTTTCCGCAGCATCCTCATCCCTCTCACCGCGGCACTCATGAACTTGCTCGCCGTCGCTGCGTCGTTCGGGCTCGTGGTCGCGGTCTTTCAATGGGGTTGGGGCAACGCCCTCATCGGCTCAGGCACCGGACCTATCGAGTCGTATCTACCGATCGTCATGATCGCGATCCTCTTCGGTCTTTCGATGGACTACCAGGTCTTCCTCGTCTCGCGCATGCACGAGGAATGGGTGAACACCAACGACAACGAGAAGGCGATTATCCACGGCCAAGCCAATACCGGCCGCGTCATCACCGCGGCGGCCCTGATCATGGTGTGCGTGTTCTTCTCGTTCGCGGTGGGCGGTGAACGCATCATCGCTGAATTCGGTATCGGACTCGGCGGCGCGGTGCTGATGGACGCCTTCATCTTGCGAACGGTGCTCGTTCCCTCACTCATGCACTTCTTCGGCAAGGCGAACTGGTGGATGCCCACGTGGCTCGACCGGGTGGTCCCCCACGTCGCGGTCGAAGCGAACGACACCGTCGTTTCCAAGTAGCCCACTACCGTACTTGGTCCCGACGCGAGGGCGTCGGGACTCGACGTCAAACCCGGCTAGGGATTGAGCTCGCGGCGAAGCCCGTCGCGAGCGCGATCACCGATCTTTTGCAGCGTCGAGTTCAAGAAGAGGTTGGCGACTCGCAAGATCCCCAGGAGCGAGAGGTTCGCCTCGTAGGTGACCACCGAACCGGTGTCTTTGGCAACCACACGTATCTCATCGACCGATCGAAGCGTCGAGGTGGAGGCCACGAGGACCAGGCGGGAACCTTCCTCGAACTCGCTCACGCGATAGGTGAGTGGAATGCGCCGCTTGCCCGTCTGGGTGAGGACCCGGAACTCCGTGCCGAGGTGCACCGGTCCGTCGGTGAGTCGTTGCGCCTCGACGACGCCCGGGTCCCAGTGGGCGACGTTCTCGAAGGCGGCCATGTAGGCAAAAGCCTCCAAGGGCGTGAGTGACGAGTCGATGCTCGTGGTGTAGATGGCCATGGGCTCGACCCTACAGCGAGGTCGACCTCGGACAAGCAGCGAGTCCGCCGCGACTCGCCCGATAGCTGCTCCTTCGCACACGACGAGCATCTCTGGTCTCTCGTCGAGCCGGCACCACGTCGGGCACCCGGTTCGACGCTCACGCGTTTGTTGAAATCGCAGAGACCAGTCGTCGTGTCGTACGTTCGCGATCGCGATGGCGCGCTGATGACCAGATGCGTTCCGACTGTTCGTAAATCCTCCGGGCAATGTCACGTTGGTCGAGAGCGACGTCGTAGGATTAATCGAGAACGTATGAGTACTCATTCGCTCTAGGGAGCAACGTGATTGCAATCTGGCACTGGTTCTTGCAAGTCACTGGCACCGACAACGAAGCCGGAAGATGGTACGCGTTCTGGAGTGGTTTCGGTGCCGACCTGGGCGAGGGCGCGATCTTTCTCAGCTTGTTTGGCCTCTACCGTCGACACAAATGTCAAAGTTGCTGGCGACCAGCACTAAAGGGCGGGCTCGGCCGCGTGGACGGTACGCACTACGAGACGTGCCATAAGCACACGAACAACCAAGTTCACGATGCCCTACGAGAACAGCACAAGATCCGCCATCCCGAGATGCACGAGCATTTCGCCAAGGAAACGGGATGATCGCGGCGACCTTTTTCGACCGGTGGGTGTGGCCCGCCGGCGGATCGGGAGGGATCCCCGGGGACGTCGTGGCGACATTCATTTGGGTCGTTCTCGCTGGCATCGCCACTTCCATCTTCTACCCACCACTGCGACGAGCGATTGAGAAATACATCAAGCGGCACTTCGAGGAGGGGACCGCCGAGCTCCACGCGAAGCTCGATCACATTATCGAGCATCACCCCGACATTCCGCCCTATCACTCCAAGAAGCAGGGCTCACCGACCGATCAGTCGTAGTCGAGTTCCTCCGGTCTCACGCTCGTGTGGTCGGGAGTCGGCTGCACGGTGAATTGAACCGCTCGCACCGTCGGTCGCCCTTCGAGAAGCGCCTTCGCCACCCGGTGCATACCGTCCATCAACTGACCATCGGACCCCAGTATCACGGGATACGAGAGATCCGCAGCGTTGACGAGTTCCATGTGGCGAACCAACATCCGCACCGTCGCGGGTGAACCGTCCGCGCCGAACCAGTAGACCGTGTCTATCTCGGAGATCGATGAGGTGGGTACATACTTCACCGCCAGATCGGCCGACAGTTCGACGAGGCGTTGCACGTCCCAGGCGTCGAACGCCGACCCATTGGGCCGAAAGAAATACTGCTTGTGCACGACGTCAAGTATGGCGTATCGACCCCGCCGATCACTCACTTGATTGGTCGTCGCTCCCTCGAAAGCGTTTCGCCAGCGACCTGGGGTACCTTCACCGTTCCCTAGAATTGATCAATGCATTCGCTCATCACCTTCGTCGGTCGCTACTTCATCTTCTTGAGCATTCTGATCGCCGTGGTGTTCTGGCTTCGACTGGCGCCAAGGGAGAAGATCGCCCTCGGCTGGCGCGTCGTGGTCGGTGGCCTCCTCGCTCAAGGACTCGCGCAGATAGCTAGTCGCCTCTACTACGACACGCGCCCGTTCGTGAGCGAACACGTCGTGCCGCTCATCGCTCACGCCCCGGACAACGGATTTCCCTCCGACCACGCCCTGCTGGCGTCCTTCCTCGGTTTTGTCGTCCTGCTCTATTCGCGCACCACGGGCCTTATGTTGCTCGTGGTCGCGCTTCTGGTCGGCTGGGCCCGGGTCGCGGCCCATATCCATCACCCCATCGACATCATTGGTTCGTTCGCGATCGCCGCACTCGCCGTCGCGATCGTCCAGGTCGGCGCCCACGCGACAAGACTGTGGCGTCGCCGATCAAGCACCCAACGCCAGCCCGCGTAGCGCCAGTCCCTAGGGAAAAGGGGACGAGGGTCTCGTTGAAAGAAGAGACCGGGTCCACGAGGGACCCGGTCTCTTGGTCAACCAGAAGGTTGACTACATCATGCCGCCCATACCACCCATACCGCCGTCACCCATCGGGGGACCAGCTGGTTCAGGCTTGTCGGCAACGATCGCTTCGGTCGTGAGCAACAACGCAGCGATGGACGCCGCGTTCTGCAGCGCCGAGCGCGTCACTTTGGCGGGGTCGATAACACCGGCCTTGACGAGATCGACGAGCTCGCCCGTGGCGGCGTTGAGCCCCACCGAACCCTTCGCGTCGGCAACTTCTCGGACCTTGACGGCACCTTCGAAGCCAGCGTTGGAGGCGATGTGTCGCAGCGGCGATTCGAGAGAATTCGCGACGATGCGCGCACCCGTTGCCTCGTCACCGGTCAAAGTCGCGATCAGCTTGTCGACCTCGACGCGAGCTCGCACCAGGGCCGTGCCGCCACCGGCGACAATCCCCTCGTCGATCGCCGCGCGCGTCGCGCTGAGTGCGTCTTCGATGCGGTGCTTCTTCTCCTTCAACTCGACCTCCGTCGCGGCACCGACCTTCACGACCGCGACGCCGCCGGCGAGCTTGGCGAGACGCTCCTGGAGCTTCTCGCGGTCCCAGTCCGAATCGGTGTCGTCGATCTCACGCTTGATCTGCGCGACGCGTCCCGCAAGGTCCGCGGGCGTACCGGCGCCGTCCACGATGGTCGTGGCGTCCTTGGTGACGACGATCCGACGGGCGCGACCGAGCAGGTCCACGGTCGCACTCTCGAGCTTGAGGCCGATCTCCTCGGAGATCACCGTCCCGCCCGTGAGGATCGCCATGTCCTGGAGCATGGCCTTGCGACGTTCGCCGAATCCCGGCGCCTTGACGGCAACGGACGTGAACGTGCCACGAATCTTGTTCACCACGAGCGTCGCGAGGGCTTCGCCCTCGACATCCTCGGCGATGATGAGCAATGGTCGAGCGGACTGCATGACTTTCTCGAGCACGGGCACGAGGTCGTGCACGGCCGAGATCTTGCCCGACGTGAACAGGACGAACGCGTCTTCGAGCACGGCCTCTTGTCGTTCGGGGTCGGTCACGAAATACGGCGACAGGTAACCCTTGTCGAACTGCATACCCTCGGTGAGCTCGAGCTCGATACCAAAGGTGTTGGACTCCTCGACCGTGACGGTGCCGTCCTTGCCGACCTTGTCGATCGCGTCAGCGATGACCTCGCCGATGGAGGCGTCCGCCGCCGAGAT
>JBEKWQ010000136.1:0-4941 GCA_049512875.1 Acidimicrobiales bacterium | reverse complement strand
TGCCCTTGCGTTCGTACGCCGTCGTAACGAGATGGAACGTCTGGCTCGTTGTCGCGGCAGAAGCGTTGGCCGAGATGGTCACGGCGTAGGTGTCCATCTCGGCGCTCGTTGGCGTACCCGAGGGCGCGCAGGTAGATCTGTTGAACGACTCGCCAATTGCCCAACGGCAGTGCGCTATTCGAGATTGAACATGAAGCGAGTCCCGATCCATTCGCCGTCGCATTGCTCGACGCCGAACCGACATGGATCGTGACGCTTTCACCCGAGGGATTTGACTCCTCGTAATTCGAAGGATCCGTGGCGGTAGACAACACCGAACCCTCGCTGCCGACCGCAGCGTTCGATGCACTCTCTGAGACCGACGTACGACTGTTTGCCTTCGAAATGTTCAGTGATCGTGGGGATGACGTCGAGCCACGGTTCGAGCCAGGGTTGCTGGCTCGTACGTAGAGGTCGCGAAGTGTGAAGTTCCTCGCGAGCTCGTCATTGCCTAGGGGCGGCAATTCTGCGTTGCGTGACACCGAAAATCCCCGATTCCGCCCCTGCCGCGTGAATTTCTAGTTGAAACTCTCTTCGTTGTCAAATGGTTGTGATTGGCGAACCGGGGCGTAGCGATGTGATTTACTTCGAAATTGGCAAAGTCGAGGGTAATTGTGACTACGAAGTCAACGAAGCAGGCCACTCAAGCGCGCCATTGATGACCGTGGTCCGGCGACGTTCGCGACGAATCTGAAGAACCATTGGGCGCCCTCGGTCATGGGTACCCCCCCCTCCTCATTCCCCAAGTGTGACTGCGGCAATACTTCGAACGACCTCTGGGTTAAATGACTCTTCATATACATCGTGAGCAGGTTTCGGAGGTCGAACGAAACAGCCGCCAGTCGCGTGAGCCTTGTGAGATCAATCTCGGCGGATTTTTTTGCGGTCGATGTCACGGTTCATTTCGTTCATTCACTGATCTTTGAGCCATAGACGATTTTCTTGTACTGAAGAAATGCTCAAACTGCCCCACAACGTTCACTCAACGAATTGACAATTTCATCACTTAGTGTCATGCTCGAATTCGCGTTGGTGGACGGAGAACCGTAGTGACGAACTGATGTCAACATGACGATGCGGAGTGCGGTTTGAACGTCGAAATTACTCCCACCGTCTGTCCCCAATTCGTTGGCATATCCCAATTCCTCGAGTGTCGTCGCAAGCAAATATCTGGATTGAGCAGTGTCCGAACAACCCCTGCTCACGTGTCGGTATGGAATCCCGCGGTCACTAAGTGACCCTCGGCCGCGCTGCGCGCGGACCAATCCTTCTTCAGCAATACAAGGTGTTGCGGGCCTGGCCGAACGGTTGTCACAACCGCGTCGCGCAGTTCTGCACCAGCAGCGAGAACGCAATTGATTTCTCGTTGGCAGTAAAGGGTGACGCACTGATCCACGGGCCCAACATGGTCGCCCAGTCCGTGGGGAGCGAATGGCGAACCCGATGCCCTCGTCAATCAATCAAACACTATTGCTAGGAGAAAGATGAAATTAGTTAGTTCCAAGAGGAGGATGGCGGTAGTTGGACTCGTCGTCGGACTCATCGCCGGAGCCGGTGGACTCGCGTTCGCGTACTTCACCTCAAGTGGCTCAGGTAATGGCAGCGCCCAGGTCGGTCAGGCGTCCACCGTCACGATCAACCAACTGAACACGTCGAGTGAAACGCTCTACAGCAGCCTCGAGAGTCCGTTGCCACCGAGCCTGGTTAGCCAGGGGTACGAGGCAACTGGTACAAGCCAATTGGGTGAGCAGGTCACGCTCGCGAGCGCAAATCAGACACTCAAGAACGTGGTCGTGACCATGGAAAGTTGGACGTGCCAGAACTGGGCTGCCGTTGCGGCGAGTTCGTCCGTTGAATGCACCACAACGCCGGGCACCTCGTTCAACGAGCCGATCACCTTCAACATCTACAACGTAGGTAGTGATGGAACGTCAGTGGGATCACTCATCACCAGTGACACGCAGACTTTTGCGATTCCCTATCGTCCGTCCGCCACTCCCGCGACCTGCCCAGAAAGCAGCCCCCTCGAAAACGGAGGCGGGTACCTCGCGTCAGACAATGTCTGTCACCATGGCGTCGCGGACAACATTACATTCAGTAGTTTCCCCTCTGGAATCCAACTGCCCGCCAATGTCATTTACGGAATTGCCTACTCCACGGGCACACACCCGAACGGTGGCAATGGCGCAGCCGGACCCTCGGACTCGCTGAACGTCGGCCTCACGACCGAGCCGACCCAGCCGACAATCGGCGCCGACCCCCTTACCGGCACTGGTTCGGACTACCTTGACGTCTCGTACGCCAATGGCGGGAACAACACCGGCGGTGGCTACCAGAGCAACTACTGCGACAACGGCGCAGGCGGTTTCAACGACGTTTTCCGTTACGACGCGGGTCCCTGTGTCGCTGGTTCTAGCGGTCTCAACGCCGGCGCCACCAACAGCTGGTACATTCCGGCAGTCGAATTCAACGCGGCCGCTGCTGGCAACTCCATCGACCTGTACCCGGGGGGTGCCGCCCAGCCGGTTGACTTCAGTATCACCAACAACGGCGCCGGTACGGCAAATGTCTCATCGGTGACTTTTGCGATCAATCCGGCGTCGTTGCCGTCAGGTTGCCTCATCGGCTGGTTCCAGTTGATTCAACCCACGGTGCCGTCCAACGTGACGATTGCAGGTGGCGCGACGGTCAACTTCCAACCATCAGGGGCATCAATTTCGCTCATCAACGAACCTGTGCCTCAGAACCTCTGCGCCGGCGTGACGTTGGCACTGACATTCAGCTCTGACTGAGTAGGTGAGCGTGGCAACGCAACGTTGCCATTCTCCTAGAAAATAGGGCCTTTGGCCGAGTCGCGGTTGCACCGCGACTCGGCCAAACGAGCCGTATTAGTTAGCGGACATCTCAGACCAGGAAAATGCGAACGAATGCAGGAACACAAGTGAAGCGACGAAAGATGAAGGACGTGCTGAAAGGCAGCGCAATTGCGCTCCTTTCAGCCGTCCTCGTCTTCACGGTCGCCGCCGCCTGCACCTCGATCGCCCAGAGTTCGGTGAGTCGTCCAAAGTTCGTCATCACAAACACCATTTCGAGCTCGTCGACCCAGCAGATCCCCGCGCTCCTCCTGCCCGGGGTGACTCGCTACCTCTGGTACACGGCGCACAACCCGCTGTCGGTACCCATCACCGTGACATCGCTGAGTATTTCAAGCGTCAGCGCGCCTCCGGGATGCCCGTTGGTCAACCTGAACGACGCGCAGACGACGTATTCGGGTTCGCTTTCGGTTTCACCAGGCGGAACGGGTTCGGTGCCAGTACCCATTGCACTCATTGAAACCCACAAGAATCAGGACCTCTGCGAGAACACAGCCTTTCGATTCACCTTCGCGGGCACGGCGACGTTCAACATTGCCCGCCCGACGTCCACTGCGGTGACGTCCTCGCACGATCCGTCCGTGATCGGCCAAAGCGTGACCTACACCGCCACCGTGTCCGCGGGTTCCGGCTCACCGAGCAGTCCCACCGGCACGGTGAATTTCTTCGACGGGTCCACCCCGATCTGCACGAACGTGACCCTCCCGAGCGAGACGGGTGGTTCATCGAGTGTGATGTGCACCCCCTCCACATACGTTGTGGGCGGGACCCACAAGATCACCGCCGCGTTCTCCAACTCCGACCAAAACTTCTCGAATTCGACGTCACCCGTGTTGACCCAAATCGTCCAGTCGACACTCAAGACGACGACCATCGTGGCATCGGGGCCCAATCCATCGATCGTCGGGGCGCCGGTGACGCTTACCGCGAAGGTATTAGGTGCTCCTCCGGTCCCATCAGGTTCATCGCCCGGCGGCTCCGTTTCCTTTTATCTCGGTTTGCCCATCGGTACGCACACCTTGCTCGGCACCGAAGTGCTCGATGCGACCGGAAGAGCGGCTTTGACGACCTCGACGTTGCCTGAAGGTTCAGACATCGTCTACGCGGTCTACGCTGGTAGCGCTCAGTTCGCACCCAGCACCTCACCGGTCATCATCCAGGTCGTGCTGGCGAAGGCCGGGCACTGTTCGGATCCATACGGCAGTTGGTACTTCGGCGACCCCGGGTCCTCGAGTATCCACGGGAGTGACGGGAATAACTACTTCTTCCTCCCTAGTGGCAACTTCCAGGTCTTTGGGGGGAATGGCGCTAACTGTTTCCAAGGCGGCGACGGCGACAACGACTTTGACGCCGGCAACGGCCAGAACCACGTCTATGGCGGAAATGGCAGTAACTCGATTTCACTCGGCAGTGGCGACGACACCGTCCAAGTCGGTGACGGAACCAACCAGATTTCTGCTGGTGATGGCAATGACACGGTGTCGATCGGTGACGGGAGTCACAACAAGGTTGTTCTGGGCAACGGCAATGACGCGGTCACCACCGGGTCTGGTGCCTACGACAACGTCCAGCTGGGGTCGGGTTCCGATTCAGTCACGATCGGCGGGAGTCAGTCGACAATCCTCGGCGGGAACGGGAGCGAATCGATCTACCTGGGTGCCGGGACCTACAACACGTTCAGCGGGGGGGGTCACCACCTCAACGTTTGTCACGTGCCAACTCCCCCGGCGTCTTGGCACGGCACGACCCAAGGCTACTATCACGACTCACTGACGAACTGCACCGTGGTGACGCCATGACGACGATGCCCATCGCCCGCCATCGGATCCGCGATGGACTGCTGATCGTGCTGCTTATCTTGGTCGCCACCGCCTTCAGCGTCGCGTTCGGCACGGCCGCGTGGTCGTTCTTCGACCTCAGCGGCCACGGACAGGGATCGGCCGCCATTGCCACTATGAGTCCTCCCACGAACGTGATCGCCACATTCCCCACACCGGCCGAACGAACGGTCCACGTTTCCTGGGATGCT
>JBEKWQ010000135.1:0-4995 GCA_049512875.1 Acidimicrobiales bacterium | reverse complement strand
AATACCTCGACGTTGCAAGGTGACGTCCGCCATTCAGCCGCCGCGCTGCAAGACGCCGCGAGTTCGGCGCACGTCTTGCACGTGGTCTGTGGCGTGTTGGTGACCGACACCGAAGCCGCCAACGCGGCGCTGCCAACGCCAGACCCGCAGTCGACGTCGCTACTGTCGCGCGCGTACACCGACATTGGTGGGGGCGCGAACACGTGCTTTGGTGCGGGTTCGAACGCGTCGCTTCGAAAAAAGGCGCTCGACTATCTACAAAAGGGACTGGGCGAGCTCAACGAAGCGGTGCTGCGAGTCGACGTGGCGCGCGGCTCGCCGCGTTAGGACTGTGGCGGGCGAAGGTCAATTTCGAGACGCAAGATCCCGCCCTCGAGGGTTGCGGTGGCGTCGCCGAGCATGGCGAAATCCTGGAAGTCGACCTTGGCCGCCTCGAGGAACCGCGCACGGTCGGGGCCTTCGACGGGGGGCAATCCCCGTCGTTTGACCGCTTCGGCTCGTTCGCGAAAACGCAGCACCATCTCGTTGGGGTCAAAGGCATCGCTCATGAGTGAATGTTAAGGGGTTGGTCGCGCGACCCGAGTTGGTATCATGGTTTTTCGGTTCAGTTCTACTGGGCCGCGGTCGCCGCCAGTTATGGCCCGCGACCAGTGAGGAGTTGACGTGAAAAAGGGCCGCCATCGTCGGTTTGTTGAAGCTCGCGAACTCAAGCGTTCTACCGGACCCCGCGCGACGACGTGCGACGAGTGCGGTGCGGCGCCCGAGGACGTGCACGCGGAGTGGTGCCTCGCCGAGGAAGATCGCTACGACGAGATCCTGGGATCGCTCCCTCGCACGTCATTCAACGAAGAAGATCCGCTCGCGGCTGAGAATTAGGCCTTTTGTCGTCGGACGGGGTGGGGCAGCAACGTCCCTTTTGAATGATGCGTGCGCTGGTCCATGAACGCGAGTAACTGGTCGTAGACGCCCTGTCCGACCATCGCGACGAGTTCTTCGGACATTGAGTCAACGACTCGTTTCTTTCCCACGAAGGCCGCCGGGTCCTCGGTGCACCACCAATGGAACTCGTCGCCGCCGGGTCCCCAGTCTCGTCGGTCCCACTGCGAAATTCGGGTGAAGACGCGTCCGTCGTCTTGAACGTCGTCGTCCCGGCGAAGGGGGAGTTGCCAACAGACCTCTGGCTTCAAGGGAATGTAGCTCTCTTCGTTGTCCATGGCCATCACGTGCAGTGCACAACCCGCCCCGCGGTGAAAGTCGGGTCGGTTGAGGAAGATGCACGCGTTCTTCACGAGTTTGGTGACGATCTCGCCGTTCTTCTTCACTCGCGTCGTTCCGTCCTTGCCCTTGGCCTTGAACTGCCACTGGTCGTCGGTCAGACGCTTGGCCGCGCGCTCGACACGGCGCTGGTCCTTTGCGTCACTGAAGTGAGCACCGTAACTGCAGCAACCCTGGACGAGTTCCGGGGTGGCCTCGGTGAGAACGCCCTGGCAGCCATTACCGAAGATGCAGGTCCAGTTGCTCTCGAGGAACGTGACGTCGAACATCCAAGTCCGCTGGCGCTTGGTGTCGTCGAAACTCACCCACTCGTGGGCGTCGGGGGGGATTGAGGTCACACGAGAAACTTAGTTGGTGCGAGTGTCGTCACCCTTCACCCCTAGACTGGATCCATGACTACCGTCGAGACCTTTGACATCTTGAAACTCACCGATGAGGCGCGCAACGTCGTGCTCGACGCGCTCGCCAACGAGGAAAACAGCGACGCGCTCGCCTTGTGGATTGAGGTGACTGGCACGCGAGGTCCGGGCTATTCGTACGATTTGTATTTTTCGGATCGCGCCGACGCGCCCGAGGACGCGGCGATTGGCAGTGACGGTGGCGTGACGATCGTCGTGCCCAAAGCCAGCATCGAGCGTCTGCGCGGAAGTCGACTCGAGTTCGCGGCCGACGGCGGCGGCGGTCTCGTGCTCGTCAACCCCAACGCGCCATCGCCCGAGGAGATGAACCCCGGGGTTCCCGCGGACATCCTGGCGCTCGGCGTCGAGGGTCCCACCGCGATTTTTGCGATCAACGTTCTCGAGCAGAGCATCAACCCTTCGATCGCGTCCCACGGTGGTCGAGCGGACCTCGTGGCGATGGACGAAGAGAAGAAGGTCGCCTACATCAAGATGTCGGGAGGTTGCCAGGGGTGCGCGATGAGCCGCATGACGCTCTCCCAAGGCATCGAGACAACGTTGCGAGAAGCGATTCCAGATCTCAGCGACGTCATCGACGTTACCGACCACGCCTCAGGCGTGAACCCGTTCTACTCGAACGAGTAACAGCCACACCCTCGCCTAGAATTAGGGGATGCTGCGCTTTCTCACCGCTGGCGAAAGCCACGGGCCCTCCCTCAGTGTCATCGTCGAAGGCCTGCCGTCGGGTCTGGCGATCACCGAAGGGCAGATCGGCGACGAACTCAGTCGCCGTCGCTTGGGCTACGGGCGAGGTCCGCGCATGCGATTCGAACGCGACGAACTTCGTCTTATCGGTGGAATCCGTCACGGCCGAACGTTGGGTTCGCCCGTCGCGATCGAGATCCTAAATTCGGAGTGGCCCAAATGGGAACAGGAGATGTCCGCGGCGCCCGGTACACCGAGCAACAAGCTGACCAAACCCCGACCGGGTCACGCCGACCTGGCGGGAATGCAGAAGTACGCCTTTGACGACGCGCGCGACGTACTCGAACGCGCCAGCGCCCGCGAGACCGCGGCGCGCGTCGTGGCCGGTGCCCTCGCCAAGGCCTTGCTCGCGAACATCGGCGTGGACGTGCTCAGTCACGTCGTGCGAATAGGCCAGGTCGCCGCGCCGATGAACCTCCGTCCAGGGCCCGGCGAACGTGACGTCGTGGACGAGAACGAGGTGCGCTGCTTCGATCCAGAGACCGCGACGCGCATGATCACCGAGATCAAGGCGGCCGCGAAGGAGGGAGATTCGCTCGGGGGCATCGTCGAGGTGATCGCGTACGGGGTGCCCGTCGGACTGGGTAGTTACGTGCACTGGGATCGAAAGCTCGACGGTCTGATCGCGGGGGCGTTGATGAGCATCCAGGCCGTGAAGGCCGTTGAGATCGGGGACGGGATGGTCCAGGCGTCCCAGCGGGGCAGCGTCGCCCACGACGCCATCGCGCTCGAAGAGACCTTCACACAAGGTGGCGGCTACATCCGCAAAAGTGATCACGCGGGAGGACTCGAAGGCGGAATGACCTCGGGCGCGCCGGTGATCGCGAAGGTGGCGATGAAGCCGCTCGCCACGCTGAACCGACCAGTGCTCGAGACGGTGGACGTCGCCACGGGCGAGTCGGCGGTCTCGTTCAAAGAGCGCACCGACGTCACCGCGGTACCGGCGCTGGGCGTGGTCACCGAAGCAATGCTGTCGCTCGTCCTGGCCGGCGAGGCCCTACGGAAGTTCGGCGGCGATTCGCTCGAGGAATTCGTGCGCAATCACGCTTCCTACGTGGCTCATCTCGGTTCGACGTCCTCGCACGCACGAAGCGACTAATGGTGACGCGCCTCGTGCTCGTCGGCCTGCCGGGAACCGGCAAGACCACCGTGGCGAGAGAACTGGCTAATCGATGGGGACTCGAGGCGGTGGATACCGATGAACTCGTGAGTCGGGCCGTGGGACGTAGCGTGGCGCAGTACCTGCGCGAGAACGGCGAGGCGCAGTTTCGTCGTCGTGAGTTCGAAGCGCTACTCGACGCACTCGCGGGCGATGGCGTGGTCTCGACGGGTGGGGGCGTGGTGAGCCTTGACGAGGCCCGTCGCGCGCTCGCGGCTTCGAGGACGTACTGGCTGGACTGTGACGACGAGCAGATCCTCGAACGCGTGGGCGATGGTGATCGTCCCTTGCTGGGAGAGGACTTAGCGGGTTCACTCGTCCGCCTACGGGTCCAACGCGAGCCCTGGTATCGCGAGGTATCTCGCGCGCGCATTGACGCTTCGGGGACACTCGACGAGGTGGTTGCCCTCATCATGGACGAATTGGCCAGGGCGTCGGCGTGAAGGTTCCCGTCGCGCTCGGCGCGCGTTCCTACGACGTCGTCATTGGCCCGGGCGTTCGTCACCGACTGGGGGAGGTCTTGGTCGAAGAGGGCGCGGGTTCTCAGGCGTGCGTGTTGATCACGTCGGCGTCGCTTCGCACCCTGCCCTGGTTCGACGCGGCCTTTGACGTCGCGACCCACGTGATCGAAGTCCCCGAAGGAGAGAGCGCGAAGACCTTCGAAACCCTCGAGAGGGTCTGTGACGAGTTGGCGTCGCTGCGCGTGTCGCGCGCGGACGTGGTGGTTGGCGTCGGGGGTGGGGCATTGACCGACCTCGCGGGTTTTGCCGCCGCGGTCTATCTGCGAGGCGTTCGTCTCATTCAGGTGCCTACGACCCTGGTCGGTCAAGTGGACGCGGCGATTGGCGGCAAGACCGCCGTGAACCTCGCGTCGGGAAAGAACCTCGTGGGCGCGTTTCATCAGCCCGTGGCCGTCGTGTGCGACTATGAGACTCTCGAGACCCTGCCCGAACGAGAACGTTTGAGCGGGTTGGGTGAGGTCGCCAAGTGCTGGTTGCTCGAGGGTGGGCGGGCCAAGGACCTGTCCGAGACGTCACTCGAGGACTTGATCATCCTCTCGGTGACGCTGAAGGCGAAGATCGTGAGCGCCGACGAATTCGAGGGCGGCCGGCGAGCCCTCTTGAACTACGGCCACACGCTCGCCCACGCGCTCGAGGTCCTAGTGCTCGAGCGTGACCCTGACGAGTTGCGTCACGGAGAAGCGGTTTCGATTGGTTTGGGTTTCGCCGCTCGTCTGGCGCACGCCCTCGGACGCGTCGACGCGTCGATGATTCTGAACCACGACGAGGTGCTCGAGGCGCTCGGACTGCGCGCTCGGGTGCCTGGCGATTTGGGGACTGACGAGATCATTCGTGCGATGAGTCACGACAAGAAGGCCCGGCACGACTTAACCTTTGT
>JBEKWQ010000134.1:0-5129 GCA_049512875.1 Acidimicrobiales bacterium | reverse complement strand
GGGTCAAGTCCACGCAACAAGGCGAAGGGTGTCCCCATGGCCTTACCGAGTACGAGATTGGCGGCACCTGCGATCTCGTCGACGATGGCGATCTCGGTCGCCTCGAGGGGGCGGCCGTTGGCGTCGTTGGTGCCGCGAAGGTCCAAGATGGGTCTGATACCGGCCGAACCGAGAGCGACGTCAGTCACGCCGTTTCGCCATACGCGCCCGAAGGTGTCCGAGATCACGACCGCCACGTCGACGCCGCGACGACGTTTAATTTCGCCGCGCATTCGTCGAGCAGTGCGATCGGGATCCTTGGGCAAAAGCACCGCCGTGCCCTCAGCGGTATTGGAGAGGTCGACGCCGGCGTTGGCGCTGATGAAACCATGATGGGATTCGGTGATGCGAAGCGGGCCGCGCCGACGAAGCACTCGCCGAGCTTCTGCTTCGACCAAGACGACCTTGTGCTCCTCGCTGCCGTCAAAGGGAACGACTCGTCCCTCAGCCTTGGAAACGACCTTGCTCGTGACGATCACGAGGTCCTGGTCCTCGAGCGCCAGGCCTTGAGTGTCAATCGCCGACAACAGAATCTCCACGAGGTCGTCGTCTTTTTCGACCGCGCCCACGCCCATGATGGGGATCACCCTCAGTTCGTTCATCCGAGCACTACCTTGGCCAGACGTGACGCGTCCAACGGGTCCGCCATGACGGTGGTCGTGACCTTCACGTCAACTCCGAGTCGTTCAATGGACGCCGCGTGGGCGCGGTCCACCTCGTCGATGATCATGGTGCCAATCAGTCCCTGGTAGAAAGTCGCCACACCTTCGCAGGTGGCGTCGTAGCCCAAGTTGCGAAGGAGTCGGTCCGCCGGCCCCTTGAGCGCGGCACCGCCAATGAGGGGCGAAATAGCCACGACGTCCTCGTGCCGTGCGCGGATGACGTCGCGTATCTCGGGTATCTGCAGAATCGGGTCAATTGATATCAAAGGATTCGATGGTGCAATTACGACGCGCTCGGCGCTTCGCAAAGCATCGAGGACCTCGGGAGTGGCGTTGGCGTTTTCAACGCCCGTGAACGTGATCGCACGAACGTCGACGTCGTGATGGCGCTGGACGAAATACTCTTGAAAGCTCAGCGTCCCCTCAGCGGTGTCAAAGATGGTGGCCACGGGATCATTGGTTGCGGGTAGGAGCGTGACGTGGACGCCCCAGTGATCGCACAACTCCTTGGTGACGTCAGTCTTGGTCGCGCCTTCACTGAGACGTTGGCTGCGGTACAGGTGCGTGGCGAGGTCGCGGTCGCCGAGGCGGAACCAGGACTCTCCTCCCAATCGTTCGAGCTCGTCCATAACCCGCCACGATTCGCCTCGAAGTCCCCAGCCGAGTTCGGCGTTGTTAAGACCCGCCAGGGTGTACGTGATCGTGTCGAGATCGGGACAAATCATCAAGCCGTGCAACACGAGGTCATCGCCGACGTTTACGACGGCGCGTATTTCGGTCGGGTCGATTTCGGCGCTGAGCGCTCGCAGGAGTCGTGCAGCGCCCACACCACCACTGAGAACAGTTATCACCTCCGAAACCTTAGGGGCGCGTGGGTATCATCGAGTGTTGTGAGTACTTCGTCGTCCGTACCGGGTTGGCCGGGAAGTCCCTCGTACGTGGTCTTCCGCTTGGAGAGCGGCTCGATGAAAACCGTCCAAGAAGGTGGCGACCAAGAGGTCGTGCGGGCTTGGGCCTCGGTCTCGAAGATGGCGGTGGCGCTGGCGATGTGCGTGGAGGTCGACTGGGAATTGCACAAGATCACCGAAAGCTTCGGACCACGAGGCGCCACGTTGTCGAATCTGCTCAGTCATTCGAGTGGGCTGGGCCTCGAAGAGGGCGATCCGGTGGTGCCGGTCGCGTCCAAGAGGATCTATTCGAATTACGGGATCGATCACGCCGTCTCGGTCGTGGTGAAAGATAGCGACGCGGGCGAATGGCTCGAGGACCGGGTTTTTCGAGGCTTCGGCATGAATCACACTCGACTCGAGGGTCGTCCATCGTCGGGCGTGATCGGCTCGACCCAGGACCTCGCGCGCTTGGCGGTCGCGTGGTTGCGACCTGACGGCATCGCCACGCAGACGCGCGACCGCTTCATCAAACCATTTTTGCCCGACCTCGAGGGCATCGTGCCGGGTTTCGGACGGTTCGCACCATGTCCGTGGGGACTCGGACCCGAAGTTCGAGGTGACAAGCAACATTGGATGGGCGACTGGCCCGCGTCGAGTTTTGGCCACTTCGGACAAAGTGGAGCGCTGATGCTGCTCAACGTTGATGAACAAATAGGTGTGGTGGCGACCAGTACCGAGTTGTTCGGACCTTGGGCGGTCACGTTATGGCCCCGGTGGACGAGCGAGATGCGTTCCTTGGCGCTTGGTTCGTGAGTGACCATTTGACGCTTCGAGTAGCTCTGGACCTCGACGGTTCGCTGGAGTCTCTTGATAACACCATGGACGACCTCGCCGACGCGCTCAGCGACACGGGCGAACTTACCCTGGTTCGTTTTCGAAGCCAGAGTTCACCCCGTTCGCACAATGAGCGCAAGATCCCTCTCCGGCGAGTCTGGTCGCCCCTTTGGCGCCGCGGTCTCGGCCCCGTGATCGAGACGCGATTACCAACGGTCGACGTGGTACACGTGGCGGGACTCGTGACACCCCCCACCTCCGCGGTACCCCTCATCATCTCGGTGGACGACCTTCGACCACTGCGCGGCGAAGACCGGACGCTCCAACGGGTCAAGCAACTGCGGCGGTGCGTCACGCGCGGCGCGATACTCGTGGCGTCGAGCCGCGCCGCGAGTCACGAAGTCCAGGACGTTCTCTCGCTGCAGCGAAATCAGATCGTCGTCGTACCCCCGGCAGTTCCCTACGTCGCGCCGACGGTGAACGGGGCCGATTTGGTCGTCAACGTCACTGGTCTCAATAAGCCATTCCTCGAACTGGCACCTGATCTTCTCGCCTTCACCCAACGCGTGGGTGCCCGTCTCGTAGCGGTCACCAGCACGGCCGTGGCCCAGCGCATTCGCTCGAGCGGCCTGCCGATTGAGGTGGTAGCGCGAAGGGACGCTCGCGCAGCGCTGAAGGTGGCACGAGTTGTGCTGCACATGTCTGATGGCGCCCGTTTCCCATCGTTCGCGATCGCCGCGTTATCGGCGGGAGTACCCACCTTGGCACGCGCCACCGCGATCAATCGTGAACTTCTCTCGGGGGCGGCCACGCTCGTTTCCGATGACCAGGAGATACTCGCGTCATTGGATGAGGTGTGGTCCAGCGAAGCCCTGCGGTCGATCATGGTCGCCGCGGGTTACGCGAGGGCCGTCGACTATGAATCGGCGACGGCGGCGCGCGCGTACGTCACCCTCTACCGCGATGTCGTGCGAGGCTGGACCTCGTGAAGCGAACGGTCAGTATCAGCGTCGACCAACTGTACCGACGTCAACCAGGTGGGATCGGGACCTACGTGCGCGGACTCGTCCAAGGCCTAGCTTCGCTCGAAGGTCAATTCAATGTGGTCGGGATAGGGCCTCGGGGCGCGGCTGCCGAAGAGGCGCGAAGCCTTCCCCTGCGACTGAACACAGTGTCCGTGCCTTTAAACGTGCTGACCCGGCTATGGCCACTCGTCCCGCTCGGTGTCGATCGTGAGTCGCTCGTCGTTCATGCGACGTCGATGGCCGGTCCTTTCGCGGGTGGCGCGCCCGAGTCGGTGCATTCGGTTGCCATGCACGACTTGTTATGGCGCGACGAACCACAAATGACGACTCGACGGGGCATGAAATTCCACGAGGAACGTTTGGCACTCATCGTTCGACGAGAGGATCTTCGAGTCGTTACGACCTCACCGACTCTCGCCGATCGGCTGGTTCCTCTCGGTATCGCCGCGGAGCGGATTCATTTTGCGCGCCTGGGCGTAGACGATTCGGGTCACGTGGCCGCCAGCGGCGAAGCAGTGGTCGCTCTGCTCGACGCGCACGGTGTCACGGGTGCGTACACGATGTACGCCGGAACCCGTGAACCGCGTAAGAACATCGCTCGACTCATCACAGCTCATCGCGAAGCTCGGCGACGACGTGGTGAACTCGGTCCGCTCGTGTTGGTGGGACCCGCGGGGTGGGGTGGCGTGGACACCGCTGACGCGGTCGTGCTCGGGAGCGTGGAACGTTCGATGCTGCTGGGTCTTTACCGTGACGCGCAAATCGTGGCGTACGTGGCGCTCGCCGAAGGTTGGGGACTGCCGCCCGTCGAAGCACTACACGCTGGCACTCGCGTCGTTGCGAGTTCGGTGGTGCCGAGCGTGGCGAGCAACCCCTACGTGATTCACGTCGATCCCCTTGATGAATCCTCGATTGGCGCAGGACTACTGGAGGCTCTTGACCAGGGTACGAGCGATGCCGATCGACAGAGCAGACGAGACTCGGTGGCGGACTTGACGTGGCGCCAGGCGGCGATCGAGCACGTGGCGAGTTGGCGATGAAAGTCGCCCTCGACGTCTCGGCGGTGCCACTTCGCGTCGCTGGCGCGGGGCGCTACATTGTCGAACTCGCGCGTCGCATCCCACCCCGCGTTCAGGCGACCACGTTGGTCACGCGTCGTGACGACGACGTTCGCTGGCGCTCGATTGCTCCCGACGCCCATCTGGCACCACTCGTCCCTACTCGACGGGCCGAACGCCTGTTGTACGAAGCGTGGCGCCTCGGTCGCTCGAGCGTCGCACGAGAAGCTGACGTGTGGCATTCTCCGCACTACACGATGCCGCGTCATTCTTCGGTGCCCACCGTCGTCACCATCCACGATCTGACGTTCTTTACGAATCCGGAGTGGCACGAGCGGTCCAAGGTGATGTTCTTTCGTCGCGCCATTGCCTACGCCGCCACCCACGCCCAAGTGCTGGTGAGTGTCAGTGAGTTCACCGCTCGCCAACTCGAGAACATCGTGCCCGTCCACGCTCCCGTCGTCGTGGCGCCGCTCGGGGTGGATCTGGAAGCATTCAACGTCGACGGTGCCCAGGACGAAGTGATTTTGCTTCGTCACGGGCTGGCCAGCGACGTTCCGTACGTCTTCTTTCTCGGCACGGTTGAACCCCGCAAGGGTCTTGACGTGTTGCTCGAGGCCT
>JBEKWQ010000133.1:0-5161 GCA_049512875.1 Acidimicrobiales bacterium | reverse complement strand
TCAGCGAAACCTCGAATATACGGTGAATACTAGTGAGATGGCGAAAGTCTCATCGGAATATCGTTCCCAACTGAAGAGACCATCACAAGCTCGTTCCATCGCGACGTTCGCCAGTATTTTGCAAGCTTCCACCGACATCATCGTCGATCGCGGCGTTCAGGGCCTCAATACGAACGTCGTCGCCGAACGGGCCGGCGTCAACATCGGCACGGTCTATCACTATTTTCCCGACAAGACCGCAATATTGGTCGAGCTCTTTCGCATCGACCAGGAGCGGCGCAACGCACCGCTCACCGAGAAGTTGAACGAGATCTCTGACGCGCCCGACCTCGACCGTTGGGCGGACGAGATGTTTTCTCTCGCGATCGACCTACGCAACGAGAGTCCCGCGACGGCGCATCTCCGTCGTGCGTTTCGAGCGGTGCCCGAACTCGTTTCCATCGACCGCCAGGATACCGAGTTGTACCTCGATTTCCTCGCTACCCTTCTTCGAGTTCGCTTCGTGGGGATCTCCAAGGAACGAGCTCGGGCCGCGACGCGCGTCCTGGTGGAGTTGACGTCGACAATCTTGGACGTAAGCCAGGAACTGGGCGAGCAGTCACGATTGTTCTTGAGCGAGGGCCTTATCGCACTGAAGTGCTATTTGCACACGCTCGAGCATCTGTAATCTTCGAGGGCGAAAATCAGCGTCAGGCCAAGGACAAGAAGCCCGAGGTGATGCACAACCCTGAGGCGCCGATGACGAGGAACCCCACCACGACCGCACAGATCACGATCCGCGTACCGCGTCCTCGACCCGCGGCGATCGGACGGGGCATGTACCAATCAGGCAACAATCCCATCTGAAGCATCCCCGCGCGCCACGGCACAGCATCGGGATCGAGCGGGGCGTGCGGGTTCGCCGCGAGCGCGAGAGCGGTCAACTCCTCGTCGCTGACGGGATCGTCGCTCGTGACGACGCCTGGCTCTGGCTGACTCGTCATATTCTCCCTTCGCGCGATACCTTCAACCTATCGTCGCATACGTCGTGACGTGTCGGCCTGCCTTTGCGACCGTTTTCACTGCGTTGACCGTTAGGTCCTGGGGCACCGAAGTGGAGAACCGGTCGATTGAGCAGCGGGCACCCGTATCTTCGATGCCCGAGACCCCCTGGAGTCGCCCCTCAAGTGACGTTGCGTTCGCGAAGTTCGAGCACCCGAGTCGTGTGTGCGAAGCCGAGTCGCAGGTAGAAGTCGAACGACTCCTCGCTCGGGTGCACCGCCAGGTAGTCAAGACCACTCTCGCGGGCGAAGTCCACCACGTGCGCCATCAACGCGGTACCGACGCCCTTCGAACGCTCGGTGGCCACCACGTAGACGCTCTGCACGTAACCTGAACGCCGCACGAAGAACTCCGGTCCCGGGACGCGATCGACGATGGCGAGCCACGCCATGCCCACGGGGCGTTCGTCGTCCAGACCCAGAAAAGCTACGTGCGACGTCTCGTGCTCGCGCATCCAGTGTTCTAGTGATTCCTGAAAGGCTTCTTCGTCCATTCCATGCTCACCGCGCTCGATCGAACGCCACTGGAAACGAAGCAACGCAAGCTGCGATACGTCGTTCCCGTCGCACCTTCGAACGCTCAGCATGTCGTCGAACACTACCGTGTTGTTCGCGTCATTTGCGGGGATCTTCAGGCGCCGGTGAATGGACGCTTCGATTCAGACCGAGGAGAACTGAACGAGTATTCAGTCCTCGACGTTTAGACCGCGCTTGTTCGATGGCTCGACCAGGGGCTCGATCGAAGCGCTTCGCCAGTCGGTGCGAGGACAGTTGAAGAGTTTGTACGAGGCCTCGATGATGTAGTCGTAGTTGACCCGCCAGCCCACGAAATCGCGCCACCCCGCCTCTCGGTCAGCGATCAAGGGCACACCCCCGCTCTCGAGTCGCGCGAGCACGATGTCGAACTCCTCGCGCGAGATCGTGATCGGAGTCTTGCGACTCACCTTGCGGGGATAGTCGACCTCGAAATAATCGGCCACGCGTCGCAGATTCAACCAGCCCGAGCGAATGCACAGTCCGGCGGTCGGTGAAGGCGTGAGGTCGACAACGGCATTAAAGAGCGCCGCCGCGTCGAGGACCGAAGCGGCCGATCCGATCCACGTCTGGTCGAGGGTCGGGGAACGGTAGAAGTTCAAAATGGTGAGCGTGGAGTGGGTCTCACCCACCTCGATGAACCACTGCTCCCACTCGCGCCATAATTCATCAAGCAGGTCGTACGAGTCGACGCTCTTGGCGATCTCGAGGATGCCCCACGGAGTCGCGGGCACGCCCGCTCGCACCGACAAGCGAGACACTGAGAACTCTCGTCGCTGAAAGGCGGTGTAGAGCGTCGGGATGAAGGAGATGAGCAGGGCCAACAGCGTAAGGCCGGTACCCGCTTCAATGAAGCCCAAGGTGATTTGCGCCGCACCGTGACCCGACGTGGTACCGAGGGTGAAGATCGACGAGCCAGAGATCTCAAAAGCCGACGCGAAGTTGCCCGCACCCGCCGCGACAAAACCGAAAGCGAAGGCGATGAGCGTGAGCCCGAGCCACAGCGCCTGGTACGACAGCAAGACGATCGAGGGAAACAACGAAAGGACCTGATCCCGCTTCTCGTAGGTCCTCTTGGACCCGGCGAACATCAAGAAGACCTTGCTCACCGCGCGTGCCGTGAGGCTGCTCAGGCGAACGCGGGCCGAGCGAGGAAGGAGAAACGTCCGAATCGCCGCGTCGAGCACGAGCACGAGCACGATCAAACCCACGAAACCCGAGAGCGCCCGGACCCATATCGCCACGACTTACTTCTCCCGGGACCCGTGAACGAAAGAGGCCGATCGCATAGAGAGAGATTCTAACGAGCGACCTCTCGACGGGGGACAAATACCAGCCCGCCTGACGGGAGCAAATAATCGGCCACACCAAACACGAGGTTGATTCTGTGCCAACCTGAGTACGTGACAGACGAAAATAGTTCACGGGAGGAACTCGAGGAACTCGTGACGCAACTTCGCGAAGAGAACGCTCGGTTGAAAGAGGAAGTACGACGTCTCGCTCGCGAGCGTCACGAGGTTCCCCCGCACTACCTTTGAACCTGGCCCGCGCTGGCTATTCGTCGGCCCGGTACGATGAACGCACGACCTTCGAAGTGAGTTACCCATGACCAACCTGATGCCCGCCGCCTTCATCGGCCACGGCAGTCCCATGAACGCCCTCGAGCACAACCGCTACACCGAGGCGTGGACGACCTTCGGCGCGACGATACCCACCCCTCGCGCGGTCCTCGTCGTCTCGGCCCACTGGTACGTGAACATCACCGCCGTCACCGCCATGAAGGTGCCTCGGACGATCCACGACTTCTACGGCTTTCCCCCGGAGCTCTTCGAGGTGCAGTACCCCGCGCCCGGCGACCCCGATCTCGCGCAACGTATCGTCGACGTCGTTGAGCCAACCTACGTGGGTCTGGACGAAGACAGTTGGGGAATCGATCACGGCACGTGGTCGGTGCTGTTGCACATGTTCCCCAAGGCCGACGTGCCAGTCCTCCAGTTGTCGATCAACGCCCAACTACCTTTCGACTACCACTTCAATCTCGGGGTGAAACTGCACGAACTGCGCTCCGAGGGTGTACTCGTCCTTGGTAGCGGGAACGTGGTGCACAATCTGCGCCTCATCGATTGGCGTCAACCCGGCCAGGGCACCGACTGGGCGCATCGTTTCGACGACAGCGTGCGCTCAATCATGACGAGTGACGCCTCGCAACTCGCGTCGAGCGAACGTCTCGATGACTACGCCCTCGCGGTGCCGACGCCCGATCACTTCTTGCCGCTCGCGTACCTCGCGGGACTGAGTGCCGCCGCGTCCTCCCCGACGAGCACGATCATTGATGGCTACGAGATGGGTTCGCTCTCGATGACCGCCTACGAGCTCGCGGGGACCTGACTACTTCTTGCGAGTAGCTCGTTGCGCTCGGTCGAGTGACAACCCGAGCGCGGTGACGCAGAGTAACGGCAAGACCACGAGGGCGAGGGTGTTCAGTTGCCAGACAATCCGACACAACGCCACGAATCCCACGAGGACGAGCGTCGCCACGAACAATTCGGGAGTGTCGCCCACGAGAAAGTCCCACCAGAACATCGCGAATCCCTTGACGACCCGAAGCAGCCACGAAGCTTTGTCACTCACGATGTCACCTCAAGGATCGCGCCACTACGCCGGCGAAGGGCCACGATGAACAACCAGGTCACGACGGCGTAAACGCCCACGAGGACCAGGAGTCCGACGTCAGCCCCGGGCCAGCGGACCTTCAGCCCTTCACCCGTCCAAAACGTGCCGTAACTCGTGAGCAAGATCCCCACGCCCATCTTCATCGCGTTCTCGGGAACCTTTGTGAGTCGCTTGGACACCACGGCCCCCACGACGCCCACCAGCACGACCGCGATTGCCGCCACCAGAGCCGCGAGACCGAGGCGGTGCGCAGACGTCCCGAGGGTGATCACCGCGATGACGACCTCGAGACCTTCGAGGAAGACGCCCTTGAAGGCAACGACGAAAGCCACTTGGTCACGTCTCTTTGCGGGTTCGCTGGTCTCGAGTCTCGCGACGGTGCGTTCGTAGCGCACGTCTTCGTCATTCTTCTCTTTGAGTCCACTGGAGCGAAGAATGGCCTTTCGCAGCCACTGCATACCGAAGATCAACAAGATGACCCCGATCACGAGGTGCAGGGTCGAAAGGGGAACGCGTACGAGCGCCGGACCGACCACGGCGACCAGCACCACGAGCGCCACCAGCGCGGCACCGACTCCCTCGACGCACGAACGCCAACCTCGCGTGTGGCCAACGGCGAGCACGATCGTCAGAGCCTCGACCATTTCGACGCAGGAGGTCAAAAATACCGCCACGACGAGGACCGCGACACCCGAGGTAACGTTCGTCGCGATCAACACCTTGATCCTCTCAGTGCACTGCCCAGTGGGACCATGTCACCTTGACTTTAGGGCCGTTACGCCTAGCGAACCCGCGAACGAAGTTCGTCCTCGACCGCTGCCGGGTCCAGTCCGCGGCTTCGCAGTAGTAGCAAGGTGTGAAACCAGAGATCGGCGACCTCGCTTACGACGCGCTCGTCGTCCTCACTCAACGCG
>JBEKWQ010000132.1:0-5219 GCA_049512875.1 Acidimicrobiales bacterium | reverse complement strand
GGGCGCGAGCACCGTCGCGGGGTGCGGATCGAACGTGACCACAGTCGCGCGCGCCTTATGACGACGCGCGATCTCACCGAGTCGCGCGATGATCTTCTGGTGACCGACGTGCAGGCCGTCAAAGACGCCGATCGCGACGGCGCTCTCGTGGGTTACCGCAGGGTCACCGTCGTGCAGGACAATCATCGGCGACAACCTAGCGTGACTCGGACGCGTCGGTCGTGAGTACGACTTGCGGCTTCCACTTCTCACCGCGTCGGCGCAACACGCCGATCAGACTGGCGTCCTCGGCGAGGGCCGCGATCTCACTGCCCTGGAAGGTCTGGTCGAGTTCGAGGTGCTGTCCCATTCGAACGCGCCGCTCTTGTTCGACGCTCAGGTCCACGTGCTCGAGTCCGCTCACGAAGAGGCGCGGGCTCTTCAACACCTCGACGCCTCGTTCGAGGGCTTGCTTGAACGCGAGCAGGGTCAGGGCGTCGTTCACGTCGTGCTCGCCGCTCGCGAGTCGACGAAGCGAGGAGAGGTGACCAATCGTGCCCAGACGCTGCGCGAGGTCACTCAACAGGACCCGCACGTAGGTGCCCACCGAGCAGGTGACGTCGAACTCCCAGACCCCGGACTCGGTGGTCGGACGAAGGCGGAATTGGGTGACGGCGATGTCGCGGGCGGCGCGCTCGACCTCGAGACCCTCGCGGGCGAGCGCGTGTAACCGGCGCCCCCCGACCTTCAGCGCCGAGACCATGGGCGGCGTCTGGCGCTGCGCACCGAGCATGGCGCTCGCGGCCTGGTTCACCTCGAGCTCGCTCAGTGCGCGAACGGCGCGACGTTCGAGCACCTCACCGTCGGCGTCGAGCGAATCGGTCGCGACGCCGAAGGTGACCGTGCCGCAGTAGCGCTTGGTCTCGGACTGGGCGAAGCGAAGGAGGCGCGTCGAGGGACCCACCGCCAGGACGAGCAATCCCGTCGCCATCGGATCGAGCGTGCCAGCGTGCCCGACGCGGCGCTCGCCAAGTTCCAGGCGCACTCGAGCGACGACGTCGTGACTCGTGATGCCCTGGGGCTTGTCGATGAGTAGCAGTCCGTTACTCGTCGTCATGTCGCTGTCGGCGCAGAATCTCCTCGACGGCGGTCCCGCTCGCGACGGCCGGGTCGGCCATGAAGGACAATTTGGGCGTGCGTTTGAGACGCGTCTGCGCGTTCACCGCACCTTGGATCTGAGCACGGCGTTCTTCGAGCGCGACGCGCGAGTCATCGCTGAGCGAATCGAGATAGACCATCGCTTGGCGCATGTCGGGTGTCGTCTCCACGCCGGTGACCGTGAGCAGACCGAGCCGCTCGTCGACGTCCGAGATGCGCAACAACTCGTCTGAGATCACCTCACGAAGAATCTGGTTCACCCTCGCGCTGCGAGGATACGGATGACGACCGCCGGTCGAGTGGGCCATGACCTAGGCCGTTCGTGGAATCTCGCGCTCTTCGAAGGTCTCGATGACGTCGCCTTCCTTCAAGTCCTGGTAATCGGAGAGCCCGATACCGCACTCGAAGCCGGCCTGCACCTCACGCGCGTCGTCCTTAAAGCGACGAAGTGACGTGATCGAGCCCTTCCAGATGATGGTGCCCTCGCGCAAGAAGCGGACCTTCGATCCGCGAGTGATGACGCCATCGCGCACGAAACAACCAGCGATCGCACCGATCTTGGGCACGCGGAAGATCTCGCGCACTTCGGCCTCGCCGGTGACGATCTCTTCGAAGACCGGTGACAAGAGCCCGAGCATCGCGGCCTCGATCTCCTCGATCAACTTGTAGATGATCTCGTAGGTACGAACCTCGACGCCCTCGGCCTCGGCGAGTTCGCGGCTGCGCTTGTCGGGGCGCACGTTAAAACCGATGATCGTGGCGTTGGAGGCCTTGGCCAGTTGCACGTCGTTCTCGGTGATGCCGCCCACGCCGCGGTGCACGATGACGAGTTTGACGTCGTCGCGCTCGAGCTTGCGCAGTGACTCGGTGCACGCCTCGAGCGAACCCTGCACGTCGGCCTTCAAGACCACGTTGAGCGTCGCGGTCTCACCGCGTTGGATCTGCTCGAACAAGTCCTCCAGTCGAGCCCCGCTCGCCGACGCGACGGGCTGGTGACCGATGAGTCGTGCGCGATGCGCTCTGGCCTCGGCGAGGGACCTCGCGTGCGCGAGGTCGTGGGCGACGCGCATCTCGTCACCGGCGAAGGGAGGTTCGCTGAATCCGAGGATCTGTACCGGTGTCGACGGCCCGGCGCTCTTGATCTGCTTACCCTGATCGTCGATGAGGGCCTTCACCTTGCCAAAGGCGGCGCCCGCCACCACGGGGTCGCCGACCTGCAGCAGGCCCTTTTGGATCATGACCGTCGCGACGGGTCCGCGGCCCACTTCGAGGTTCGCTTCGAGCACGGTGCCCACGGCGCGTCCGCTCGGACGAGCCGTCAATTCGGCGACGTCGGCGACCAGCAATACCTGTTCGAGCAGTTCGTCGATGCCGGTGCCCTGCAACGCCGAGATCTCCACGACGATGGTGTCCCCGCCCCACTTCTCGGGTACCAGTCCGTGGTCGCTGATCTGTTGGAGGATACGGTCGGGATTGGCGTCGGCCTTGTCCATCTTGTTCACCGCCACGATCAGCGGGACGCCGGCGGCCTTGGCGTGGTTGATGGCCTCGACGGTCTGGGGCATCACCCCGTCGTCGGCGGCGACGACCAGGATCACGATGTCGGTGACGTTGGCGCCTCGCGCGCGCATCGCCGTGAAGGCTTCGTGACCGGGCGTGTCGAGAAAGGCAATGGGCCTACCCTTCCAGGTCACGCGGTACGCGCCGATGTGCTGGGTGATGCCACCCGCCTCACCGGCGACGACGTTGGTCTTACGGATCTTGTCGAGCAACAGTGTCTTGCCGTGGTCGACGTGACCCATGACGGTCACGATCGGCGGACGGGGTTCGGCCGGGATCTCGTCGTCCTGGTCGTCCTCGTCAAAGAACTTGGCGAGCAGGGCGGCTTCTTGTTGCTCGCCCGGGTCCACCAGGCGAACCGCCGCACCCACTTCGGCCGCGTAGAGCTCGATCATGTCGTCGCTCAGTCCCTGGACCGCCGTGACGATCTCGCCCTGGAGGAAGAGGAATCGGATGATGTCCGCGGCACTGCGATTGAGCTTGGGTCCCACGTCCTTGGCGGTAGAACCGCGCTCGATGATGATCTCGCCTTCGGGCACCGGCGCGCTACTTGGCTGCCAGGTGGTCATCTGGGTCGGCTCGAGCTCTTCGACGTTGCGTCGGCGACGGCGAGTGGTCTTGCGCTGGGATCCCCTGGGTCCACCGGTACCGCGCCCCGAGGGCGCACTTCGACCGGGACCAGAAGGTGCACCCGTCGTCGGCGCACCCGTACGCGGTCCACCGAATCCGGTTGACGCGCCCCCCGGTCGAGAGGGTCCACCTGTTCGCGCTGGACCCGAGGACGGGCGCGCACTCATCGGACGAGAGCCGGTGGCGCCAGGCGCTCGACTGGGTCCGCCCGGCGACATCGGTCGACGCGCCCCCGGTGGCGGCGGGATGGGCCGACCCGAGGAACTCATGGGTCGGCCGGGTGGTGGTGGGATCGGACGGCCGGTGGCACTGAGGGGCGGGCGCGTGCCCGCGCCGCCTTCACCGTCGCCACCCCCACCACGTTGGGTCGGACGAATCGTGGTCGGTCCGTCGGGCGAGGCGGCGCGCGTAGGCGCGGGTTTGGGCACGGCGGCGCGACTACGTACCACCTTGGGTGCGTCGGGCACTGGCGACGCGGCGAGCGTAGGTTCTGGCGTCGGCGCGCTGGGCGCCGCGACGGCGGTGGGCGCACTGACGCGCGCGCGCGATGGCGCCGCGGCGGGCGCCGGCGCCGCGGAAGGGGCCTCGGGGACGGCGACCGGCTTAGTCGCGGCGGTCGCCTTGACGGCTTTGGTGGTCTTGGTGGCCTTGGTGGCCTTGGTGGCCTCCTCGGGTTGGACCTCGCGACGCAGTCCGTCGGCGTCGGCGCGACGACGGATGCGGTCCGCCTGGGCGTCTTCGATCGAGGCCGAAGGGCTCGAGGCACCGATGCCTAGTTTTTGGGCGAGACCGAGCAACTCCTTGCTCGTCATACCGAGCTCTTTGGAGAGCTCGTGCACCCGAATCTTCTTTTGCGCCAAAACGTTCCCTTGATTCATGTGTCCGCACTTCCTACGAACACAGTTACGTATTCTTTCACAACTTCGTTCTTTTACAACTTCGGCCCTGTACCGGCCCTCCATGCTTCTCGCAGCGCCACCGCGTCGCCTTCGCTCACCGCACTTCGCAGTGAACGAGCCAACTGGCCGTTCTGCAGTTCCTCACCACACCCGCTGTCCGCACACCACCACACCCCTCGCCCGGTACCTCGACCGAGGTACCACCGGCCGTCACCGTCTCGTGCGGCGCGAACCAACTCGTGGTCGTCGCGCCGCGTTCGACACACGACGCACGTGCGAAGCGGCGCTATGCCTCTTCTCCCGTACTCGGGGCCGCCTCGAGTTCCTCGACGACGACGATCTCCTCGGAACCGCCCTCGGCGTCGCTCACGACGACGTCCTCGACGAGGACTTCACCGTGGGCGGGCGTCTCGATGATCGCGACCTGCTCGTCGACCACGACGTCGCCCTCGGTCCAGACCTCTTCGACGACCTCTTGCTCCTGGCCCTCGTTCTCCGAACGGATGTCAATGCGCCAGCCCGTCAGGCGCGCGGCGAGTCGGGCGTTCTGGCCCTCCTTGCCAATGGCGAGCGAGAGCTGTTGGTCGTGGACGATCACGGTGGCGATGCCCTCTTCCTCGTTGAGTTGCACCTCACGCACGCGCGCGGGCTGCAAGGCCGCTTGTATGAACTCGACGGGGTCGTCGCTGTAGGGCACCACGTCAATCCGCTCACTGCGCAGTTCGTTGGTGATGTTGCGCACGCGGCTACCGCGCGCGCCGACGCACGCGCCGACCGGGTCGACCATCTGGTCGTTGGACGCCACGGCGATCTTGCTGCGGTGACCGGGCTCGCGGGCCAGGGCCTTGATCTCGACGATGCCGTTGGCAATCTCGGGAACTTCGATTTCGAAGAGCTTGGCGACGAGCGCGGGGTGCGTGCGACTCACGACGATCTGGGGGCCCTTGTTGGTCTTTCGAACCTCGACGATGTAGACCTTGATACGCGCACCGT
>JBEKWQ010000131.1:0-6325 GCA_049512875.1 Acidimicrobiales bacterium | reverse complement strand
GGTCCTGATTGTGCAAGGTCGCCATCGAGACGCGTGAACCCGCGACGACGACCGGCTCGAGCACGGCGTAGGGCGTGGCTCGACCCGTTCGCCCGATCGAGACCTCAATGGCGACAAGACGTGTCGAACGCTCCTCGGGGGGCAGTTTGCGCGCAATCGCCCAACGCGGCGCGCGACTCGTGAAACCGAGCGTCACGCGCTGGCTGAGGTCGTTCAACTTGATCACGACACCGTCGATCTCGTAGTCCAGGTCGTGACGATGTTCCTCGAACCAATCGCTTCGCTCGACCATCGCCTCGTCGCCGGTGACGACGACGGTCTCGTGGGCGGTGAGAAATCCCCAACGAGACAGTTGGGTGATGGTGTCGAAGTACGCGCCGAAGGTCAGCGAACCGTCTAGATCCACGAGTTGGTAGCCGAGAAATGACAGGGGCCGCGACCGCGAGATCGCGGGGTCCTTCTGTCGAAGACTTCCCGCGGCGGCGTTGCGCGGATTCGCGAACTCCTTGGCGCCGAGCGCTCGCTGTCGTTCATTGAGCGCCAGGAAGTCCGCCTTGGCGATGAAGACCTCGCCTCGCACCTCCACGCGACCACGGTGGCCCTCGTGAAGTCGTGGCGGCAGGTTCGAAATCGTTCGCACGTTCTCGGTGACGTCCTCACCCACCCGTCCGTCACCCCGGGTGGCGCCCCGGACCAGCGAACCGTCCACGTAGGTGATCGACAGGGCGAGTCCGTCGATCTTCGGTTCGACCGCGAACTCCAGCGTCGAGGACGGTACGCCGAGGCCCTTGGCGGCGCGCTGGGCCCACGACGCGAGTTCGCCGACGTCAAAGACGTTATCGAGGCTGAGCATCGGCTCGGCGTGGGTCACTTCGCCAAAGAGTGTCACCGAGCCCGCGCCTACTTTTTGGGTGACCGACGCGTCACTGGCCAACTCGGGGTACTCGCCTTCGAGCTCGCGCAATTCGACGAGCAGCGCGTCGTAATCGGCGTCGGGTATCGTAGGCGCGTCGTGGGCGTAGTACGCCTCGTTGTGTCGTGCGATCTCCTCGCGCAAGAACGCGACGCGCTCGCGCGCGGAACTCACGGGGAAGCGACGATCGCCGCGCCCACGACGATCGAAGGTTCGTCGATCCGGTACATCACTACGGTCTGTCCCGGCGCCACGGGTCGAGCGGGTTCGTGCAGGCGCAGGGCCCACGAGGGATCGCGCACGACGGTGGCGCGCACGACGCGGCCGTGCGCGCTGCACTGGATGAGGACCTCATCGCCATTTCCGGGTTCGTCGTGCGTGAAACTGAGCGACGACTCGACGAGTTTCACGTGGTTGATCACCACGTCTTCGAGCCTTCCCACTTCGACCAGACCACGGGCGACGTCGACGTGGGCGACGTAGCGCTTCTCACCATCACGGCCCGGCAGTATTCCGCGTCGTTGTCCTACGGTCATGAGCTCAGCGGCGTCGGTCTCACCGACGACGTCGCCGCTCGCGCGTTCGACGATCTTGGCCGGGGTGAGCGTCACGCGCTGGCGCAAGAAGGCTTCTCGACCCTTGGACGCTTCGATGAAACAGACGTCCTGACTATCGGGCTTGTCCCAGGTGCGAAGGCCCAATCGCTCCGCGTGCACGCGCACCTCGCCCTTGTTCATGGCTCCGATCGGCAACAACAAGGAAGCGAGTTGCTCCTCACCCAGGTAACCGAGCACGTAGCTCTGGTCTTTCTTTTCGTCGGCCCCTCGGGCGAGCTCGTGCACGCCATCGTGCTCGAGGACCTGGGCGTGATGTCCAGTCGCCACTGCGTCAAATCCCAAGCGGCGGGCGCGATCAAAGAGCACGTCGAACTTGATGTGCCGATTGCACTCGATGCACGGATTCGGCGACGTGCCTTCGACGTGGGCTCGCACGAAAGGTTCGACCACGTGTCGGTTGAACTCGTCGGTGTAGTTAAAGACGTGATGATCGATGCCGAGCGTCTGGGCGACTCGTCGCGCGTCGTCGACGTCGGCGACCGAGCAACACCCCGAATCCGACACCCCGCCCCAGAGTTTGAGCGTGGCGCCCACGACCTCGTGACCCTGCTCGAGTACGAGACCCGCCGCAACCGACGAGTCCACTCCTCCACTCATGGCGACCAGGACCTTCACGGCTCCATTCTGCCAGCCGGCTGGTACTTCTAGGCCCCGGCGTCTAGCCGGTAGATCACCGAGGAGAGTATGGCGATGAGCTGGTCGACCTCGTCTTCGGTGGTCTCGGGTCCCATGGAGAGCCGCAATGAACCCCGGGCCCGTTCGGGCGCCACGCCCATCGCCGCCAGGACGTGGCTCGTGATTGCGGCGCCGCTCGAACAACTCGACGCGGCTGAGGCACACACGCCCGCTTGATCGAGCAGGAACAAGACCTCGTCGCTCGCCACGCCCTCGAAGGTCACGTGCACCGTTCCGGGCACCTTGCGGGCCGCCGGAGCGGTGATCGCACACCCCGGCAGGAAGCTCAGCGCCGCGCACAGTTTGCGCTGAAGGTCGATGACTCGATCGTTCACGTCAACCAGCTCCTTCTGGGTGAGGCGTACCGCGGCGGCGAGTCCCACGCACGCCGCGACGTCCACCGTCCCACCGCGTCGTCCCCGCTCCTGACCGCCGCCGGGAACGACACCGAGTAGGGGAACCTCGCGTCGCATGACCAGCGCACCCGCGTTCACCGGACCGCCGATCTTGTGCGCGCAGATCGAAATTAGGTCCATCGACGCGGTGACGGTGGGTAGATGCAACCAGGGCGCCGCCGCGACCGCGTCGGTGTGCGTGCTCACGCCCCCGGGAACCGTACCCATAGCGATCGAACTCACGCCGTCGAGGGGTTGACAAACGCCAGTCTCATTGTTGACCGTCATGACACTCACCACCGCGACGTCCGGATCGATCGCCGCGCGCAAGGACTCGAGGTCGACCACCCCTTCGGCGTCCACGTCCACGAGACGGTGCTCGACGCCCTCGTACTGGCTGGCCGCGAACTGCGCGGCGTCGAGCACTGCGTCGTGTTCGACCCGCGACGTGACGATGACGCTCCGGTCATGGGTCGCGCGATGGGCCAGCGTCGAGCCGACGATAGCGAGATGACACGATTCAGTACCACCACCGGTGAAGATGACGCCACCGGGTTTGGCACCGACGAAGGCGGCCACCTCGTCGCGCGCTTCTTCCACCGCTCGGCGCGCGTCGCGCGCGGCGCGATGACTCCCCGAAGGATTACCCACGACACCGTGCTGCCAACGTTCCATGGCGTCGGCGACCTCGTCGCGACGCGGGGCCGAAGCGGCGTGGTCGAAGTAGAGTTGCTCGGTCATGCGACGTAGAAGGTCTTGGCGTTGGTGAACTCGCGCAGTCCGCTCGTCGACAGTTCGCGGCCGAATCCCGACTTCTTCGTCCCGCCAAAGGGCAGTTCGGGCATCGAGGCGACGACCGCGTTGGCGAACACCATGCCGACGTCGAGCCGTTCGATCGCTGCGTTGATCTCGCGCGGATCGCTCGCCCAGACCGAGCCGGAGAGGCCCCACGGCGTGGCGTTGGCGAGTGCGAGGGCGTGCTCGAGGTCGGTGGCGACGTCCACGACGGCGACGGGACCGAACAATTCCTCGGTCGCCGCGCGAGTGTGCGGAGGCACGTTCGTGAGGACCGTGGCGGGATAGAAGAAACCGGTTCCTTCGAGAGGCGCACCACCCGTGCGAAGGACGGCGCCCTGGGCGAGCGAGGACGCGACTTGTTCACCGAGTAGTTCGAGTTGCGCCCGGTTCACGAGGGGCCCGAGTACCGTGGCGGGGTCCATGGGATTGCCGACCACGACGTCGGACATTGCCTCGACGAAGGTATCGATGAACTCCTCGCTCCGATCGGCGACCACGATGAAACGTTTCGCCGCGACGCACGCCTGCCCGTTGTTCTGGATGCGTGCAGTCACCGCGTGGGCGACCGTGCGCCTCAGGTCCGCCGAAGAGGCGACGATGAAGGGGTCAGATCCACCGAGCTCGAGGACGCACTTCTTCAGGTGACGCCCGGCGAGTTCGGCGACCGCTCGCCCGGCCCGCTCTGAACCAGTGAGCGTCACGCCCACCACGCGCGCATCGGCGATGATCGCGGGCACTTGATCGACCTCAACGAACAGATTGCTGAGGACGCCCTTGGCGAAACCCGCGCGGGTAAACAGATTTTCGAGGTAGAGCGCGCAACCGGGCACGTTGGGCGCGTGCTTGACCAGGACGACGTTGCCGGCCATGATCGTCGGGACCGCGAAACGTATCACCTGCCAGAGCGGGAAGTTCCAGGGCATGATCGCGAGGATCGGTCCAATCGACTCGTAGCGCACGCCGCTCGCGGAGGCCATCGAGTCAATGACCTCGTCTTCGAGCATCGAGGGCGCGTGCTCGGCGAAGTAACGCATCGTGAGGGCGCATTTAGCAGCCTCACCCTTGGCGGCGGCGAAGGTCTTTCCCATCTCGCTGGTCATGAGTTCGGCGATCACCGGGATCTCGCTCTCGAGCAGTTCGGCGGCGCGGTTCATGAGCACCGCGCGATCCTTCACCTCGACGTCGCGCCAGGCGCGATAGGCCTCGTGGGCGCGCGACAAGGTTTCGTCAATCGCGCTCTCGTCGAGACCCTCGTACTCACAAACCAACTGCTCGGTGTACGGGTTGATCGAGGCGAACGGCATCCTTCTAGTCTGCCAGCATTTCTGCGGTACTTGACGGGACGGCCCCGATCTCACGCCAATAACGCGGGTGCGCGACGCTCACGATCAAGAGAAGCACGGCGAGCACGAGCGCCGCGACGATGGTCACTGGTCGCACCCCCCAGGTCCTCGCGAAGGCCGACTGTATGACGGCGCCCACGGGATAGAAGAGAGACAGCGACAGGGTATAGAGGGCGAGTATGCGCGTGCGCTCGTTTCGAGGCGCGTGCAGCTGCACCGACGTATTGAGTCCGGTCAACGTTCCGACGTAGGCGCCGCCGAGGATCGACATCGCGGGAACCAGCGTGATGAAAGGACTCGCGATAAGGGCGACCGCCGCGATGCCGATAATGGGATTGCGACAACCCCTCACCGACCACGCGACTCGCACTCCTTGCCAGGTCTCGTGAAACGGTCGGACCTTGGTGAGTACCTTCTCGCGCGAAGCGCTCTTGACGAAGGAGAACATGACCACCACCACGATGAACGATGCCGCGTTCAGTGCGAAACACAGGCCAATGGAACCGAAGGCCAACGCCACGCCCGCACACAGCGGGCCGATGACCCGCCCGAGATTGAATTGGGCTGACGAGAGTGATACCGCGGCGAGGACCTCGTCGGCCCCGACCAAATCGGGTAGCAACGACTGCCAGGCCGCCCAAGACGCCGAGCCGCACAAGCCCTCGATCGCGGCGACGTAGCAGCAGAGTTGGGGTGAGAGATGATTGGTGTACTTCGCGACCGCGAGCGTGCAGGCGGTCAATGCCATCACCGAATTCATTGATTGGATCCAGTGTTGGCGATTGAAACGGTCCCCAATCACTCCGCCCGTGGGTGAACCGACGATCGCCGGCAGCCAACCCGCCAAGGTGATCAACCCGAGCCAAAGAGCGTCCTTGGTGGTCGTGGTGAGATAGATGCCCAGTGCGACCGACTGCATCCAGGTTCCGGTCGAGGAGATCAGCGAGGAACCGAGGGCGAGGCTGAAACTCCGGTGGTGCAGCGGTGCGAGCGAAACCGAAGCCATCGAAAGACGCTAACGCTCATTGGGCCAGTGCCCGGTTCGACTGGGTGGGTCTAGCCCTGTCGCTTCTTCTTGGCCGGGCGAAGAGCGAACCACCAGACCGAGACAATGGTGGCCAAAGCTCCCAACACACCAAGGGTCGATTTGACGCCCTTGCCTTTGGAAGAATCTGACATGGACCCATCGTAACGAGCAAAACGGCGGGGGCCCGAGGGCCCCCGCCGCACTGCCGCAATGGTCGTGCGCCTAGGCGGCTTGGTGGGCCTCGACGGCGATCTCGATGCCGATCTTGTTGCCGACCACGAGGCTGCCGTTCTCCAGCGTTCCTTCGAAGTTCACGCCAAAGTCGCGGCGGTCGATCTCTCCCGTGACTTCAAAACCAGTCACGTTCACGCCCGGCGCCATGCTCGGCCCAGTGCCGAGGTACTCGAGTTGGAATGTCACGGGCTTGGTGACACCCCTGACCGTCAGGTCGGCGAGCAGTTCGTAGTTGTCGCCGCCCTTGGCCGTGATCTTGGTCGACTTCAGAGTCAGCGTAGGAAAGTGCTCTAGGTCAAGGAAGTCCGCGCTCTTGAGGTGGC
>JBEKWQ010000130.1:0-5271 GCA_049512875.1 Acidimicrobiales bacterium | reverse complement strand
TGGCTGGAGGTTTCGGCGCCTTCTTCTTGATCAAAGAGTACGAGGGTTCCAACGTCCAGACGTACTTTGAAACCGCGACGTACCTGATCGCGGCGGGCGTGCTGACGGGCATGACCTACTGGATGCACAAGCACGCTCGAACAATGGCCAAAGAGCTCCAAGTACGGAGCGACCTCGCGCTCTCCAGGGGAACCCGGTGGGGTCTCGGGGTGCTCTCGTTCCAGGCGGTAGGTCGCGAGGGACTCGAGACCATGGTCTTTACCTTGGCGATCGTCTTTGCGAGTTCGCGCCAAGCGGCGACGCCGGTGCACGGCGACCTGCTGCTCGTCGGCGCACTGCTCGGACTTTTGGTCGCGCTCGCCCTCGCCTACGCCATGTACAAGATGGGCGCCAAACTCAACCTCGGTCGGTTCTTTCGCGTCCTGGGCTTGATCTTGATGTTCTTCGCCGCGGGGCTGCTCGCCGACGCCGTCGAGAACTTCGAGCAACTCGGATGGCTGAACCTCGGCAAGCACGTCATGTGGAATTCGAGCGGACTGGTCAGTGAAACCTCGAACCTCGGTGACCTCCTGCACTCGTTGCTCGGCTACGCCGATCACCCGACCGTCATGCAAGCGGTGGTGTGGTTGGGCTACGTCGTCTTCAGCGTCGCGATCTTCATCACGCTGAGTCGCGACCACGTCGCGCGCCACGAACAGCGCGCCCTAGACGGCGGCCGAGGTCGTCGACGTCATGCGCGACAACAAGGTGTTCACTAGGTTCGCGACGAACGACTCTTGCGCGGGCCACGAACCGAGCAACGCCCCGAGCGTCACCTCGTAGTGACCAGCGGTGAGTTGGACCATCACCAGGTAAAGCGAACCCGTGACCCCGGGCACACTGATCGCCTCCTCGCCCCCGCGCGAGAAACCCTTGACGAAAGTGACCGGCTGCCAGTTGGAGCCCAGGGGCACGCCCGTGACGTCGCTCGAATAGACCGACTTCAACAACGCGGCGTTCGTCTGGACAAAGCACGCACCAAAATTCGTGTTGCGCATCTCGGCGGTGTCCCTTTTGACCATGGTGGTGGTGCGGTAGTACTGGGTCGCCGAGGCGACTTCCCCACCGCCACTCTGGCTGGAATCGAAGACCGGCGAAGAGACCTGGTAGTCAGGCTGCTGTCCCGCCGCGCCGTACATTCGGTCCTTCTCGGCCGAGACCCCGACGCAGTGCTCGAACAGCGCCGAGACCTTGGCCCACGTCGAGTCCGTCGCGGGTTGCGTGGTGACCGTGGTCGACGTGATGACCTTGCCCGCTGAACCAAAGAGGTCACTCAGCAACGATCCCGACGACGCCGACCAACCACTGGGCAGGTCGCGCACGCTGAGATTCACCGCCTTGGTGTTGGCGATGATCGCCGCACTCGCCGAGCCCTTCGAGAAGTACGCCCCGATGCCGCCCGCGACCGAGGCGAGCAAGACCACCACGACGACCGCGTAGATGCCGCTCCGACGCCGACGCCGCACGACCCGTCCCCCGTGCTGACTGATCACGCTGGCGAGTGCGTCGTACTCGTTCTTGTTCGACGTTCGCCAGCAGTAGCGCACGCCGTCGGCGGTGGCGAACAACGCGAGCCCGCGAGAGAAGCGTACGAGTTGGACGTTGGCGAGTTCGCTCCAGGGGGTCTGCCATGCAACGGCGGGCTCACCGCTCAGTTGAGTGAGGCCCTGCTCATCGCCGAGAAGGGTCACCGGGGCGAGTGGACCGTGGGGCACGAAACTGGGTCGCACGATCCAACCCTCGGAGCGAAAAACGCTCGTCACGTCGCGGCGACGACCCGGGCCGCCTCGCCGGCGCAGGCAATGGTCCGCTCGAGGTCCTCGTCGCTGTGGGCGAGCGACGTGAAGAGGATCTCGTAGGCGCCCGGCGCCAGGGCGACACCCCGATCGAGCATGGCGTGAAAGAACGGGGCGTAGAGCCCGTTGTCACAGAGTGACCGGGCCTCGCTGAAGTTCGTCGGCGCGGCTACCTCCTCACGCGACAGGTACAGACCCATCAGCGGTCCCACGCTCGGGGTGAGCGCGAAGAGGCCCGACGAGCAGATGGCACTGGCGAGGCCCGCGGCGAAGCGTTCGACCCGGCTCGCCAGGTCCGTGAGGTCTTCGCCGCTCACGAGTTCGAGCACCGCCGCGCCCGCCGCGGTCGCCAGGGGATTTCCCGAGAGCGTGCCCGCCTGGTAGACCGGACCATTGGGAGCGAGCGCGGACAACAACCCTCGACTCGCGCCAAAGGCACCGACCGGCAACCCGCCACCGATCACCTTGCCGAAGCACCAGACGTCGGGGGTGACCGCAAAGAACTCCTCGGCGCCGCCCAGGCTCAAGCGAAAGCCGGTGATCACCTCGTCAAAGATCAGCAACGCCCCGACGCGATCACATTCGTCGCGTAGTCCCGCGAGGAAACCGGGCGCCGGAGCGACGAGGTTCATATTCGCCGCCACCGGTTCGACCAGCACCGCCGCGACGCGATCATCGAGGATGGGTACCTCGTTATAGGGCGCGACCACGGTGTCAGCGACCGCGCCGGCGGTGACCCCCGCCGAACCCGGCAGGCCGAGCTGGGCGACGCCACTGCCACCCGCGACGAGCAACGCGTCCGAGTGACCGTGGTAACAACCGTCGAACTTCACGATCTTGTCGCGTCCGGTGGCCCCGCGAGCCAGGCGAACCGCGCTCATCACCGCCTCGGTACCCGAACTGACGAGCCGAACCTGTTCGAGCCCCGCCACGCGAGAGGTCATGAGTTCAGCCAGCACCACCTCGCCGGGCGTGGGTGCGCCAAAGGTCGTGCCCAGTGACACCGCGTTTCGCAGCGTCTCGACGACGGCGGGATGAGCGTGGCCCAACAATGACGCACCGTAGGACTGTACGTAGTCGAGGTACGCGCTCCCTTCGACGTCAGTGACGTAGGCGCCCTTGCCACTTCGCACGGTGTAGGGCGTGCCGCCCACCGAACGAAACGATCGCACCGGCGAATCAACGCCTCCCGGGATGACTGCCTTCGCTCGCTCGAACCACGACGCGTTGGTTTCGCTCAACGTCCGAGCTCCTCGGCGACCTCGCGCGCGAAGTACGTGAGTACGAAGTCCGCCCCCGCGCGACGCACCGCGGTCAACTGTTCGATTGCGACCGCTCCCGCGTCGATCCAGCCGTTTTGCCCGGCGGCCTTGACCATGGCGTACTCGCCGCTGACGTGGTACGCGCACAGCGGCACGTCGAGTTCTCGCGACAGATCAGCGACCACGTCGAGATAAGTCATGGCGGGCTTGACCATGATGATGTCCGCACCCTCGGCCACGTCCGCGCGCGCCTCGCGCAGCGCCTCGCGTCGATTCGCGTAGTCCTGTTGGTAACCGCGCCGATCGCCGCCGCCGGCGATCTCGACGCCGACCGCCTCACGAAAGGGACCGTAGAGACCACTCGCGTACTTGGCGGCGTAGGCCATGATCACCGTGTCGTGGTGGCCCGCGGCGTCCAGCGCACTTCTGATGGCGCCGACCTGTCCGTCCATCATCCCGCTCGGGGCCACGACGGCGGCCCCCGCCTCGGCCTGGGCGACGGCGGTCTTGGCGTAGAGCTCGAGCGTCGCGTCGTTGTCGACGGTGCCGTCAGCGCCCAGCACTCCGCAGTGACCGTGACTCGTGTACTCGTCCAGACAGAGGTCGGCCATCAGCACGACGTCGTCACCGAACTCGTCGCGCACGGCGCGAAGCGCCACCTGGGAAATGCCGTGAGGATCCCAGGCACCCGAACCGACGTCGTCCTTGTGCTCGGGCACCCCAAAGAGGATCACCGCGTTGACCCCGGCGTGTCGCAGGGCCTTTACCTCGTCGAGGAGCGAGGAAACCGTGTGTTGCAAGTGACCCGGGAGCGAGAGTATCGGCGTCGGTTCGCTACGACCCTCGGCGACGAACAAGGGCGCGACCAAGTCACTTGGACGCAAACTCGTCTCGGCGACGAGTGCCCGCAGCGCGGGCGTGCGACGAAGGCGGCGAGGACGTTCGGTGGGAAACACCCCCACAGCCTATTCCCGGCTCGTCACGGCCCTTCTCACCCGTCGAGCGTGGCGAGCACGTCGCGAATCGCTGGCTCCCAACCCTCGAGCACCTGGTCGTGGCTCGCGCGAACCGCGTCGCTCGTTGTGGGCCCGGGCACGACCACCCACGCCGCTCGCGACACGTAGTCCCGGGCGACGTCCCAGGCTGACGGCGCGCCGATGAAGACGACGTCGGCGTTGGCGAGTATCTCGCGCTGGATGCTCGAGAGCTCCATCGCCACCGTCTCGTAACAGGCGACGTGTTGGACGACGAGTCCTCGATCGCGCAATGCCAGGCTGAGTTCATCACGCGCGACCAACGCACCGAGTTCCAGCACCGGCCCTCGTCGTACGAGCGGCGCGAGCTCGAGCGCCGTGGACTCGGATTCAGCGCTCACCACGATGTCGTGACTAACGAGAAGTCGCGTCGTGGCGCGTCCCACACTGAACACCGCGGCACCCTTTCGCAGTGCGCGCATCGCGGACTCGACGTAGTCACCACTTCGCGCACTGGTCACGACCAGTGACCAAAAAGCGCGGAAGTGCTCCGACGCTTCGAGTTCGGCTTCCACGTCGCTCAGCGCTCGGTACATCGTTCTCGTGAGGGGCACTTCGTTCACGATCGCCGAAGGTGGCGTGAACGTGCGAAGTACCCCGTTGTAACCACTCTCTCGCGTGAGCACGATCTTCACGGGTCCTGGCCCCAGCCCGGGAGCGATCCCCCACCCATCTCGTCGCGCAACGTACGTGCGAGCTGCGCGCCGAGTTCCTCGGGGTTCGTTCCCTCGATCCCGAGGCGCACGCTCCTCGAGCCGTCGATGCCGATCATCAGCCCGCGCAGCGAGAGCACTCCGTCGTGCGTGGTCGCGTTCGCGCCGGCCGGGATCGAGCAACCCAGACCCAACTCACGCAGGAACGCGCGCTCGGCGCTTACGCACACGAACGCCTCACGGTCGTTGATCTCCTCGAGCACCATCAGGGTGTCCAGGTCGTCCATGCGCGCCTCGAGCGCGAGCGCGCCCTGACCCACCTGGGGCACGAACCAACTCGGGTCGAGTCGCTCGGCGACGCGGTTCTCGGCGCCCAGGCGCACCAGCGCGGCCGCCGCGGCGACGACGGCGTCGACGCCGTTCGAACCCGGCGCGGCCAGACGCGTGGCCATGTTGCCGCGCAACTCCACGACGCGAAGGTCCGGAC
>JBEKWQ010000129.1:0-5292 GCA_049512875.1 Acidimicrobiales bacterium | reverse complement strand
GGCACGCTTATCCGCGTACGACGCAGCGGCGGACTGCGTGCGCCCCGCCAGGAGATCGCCGACCAGCGCGTGCGCTCGAGCGCCGCGCGCGCCCAACGCGCCGAAGAGGCCAAGTAATGGCCGTCTTGGATTCACCTCGCATTGTCTCTTCGAGGGCCGAGTTCGCCGACGGGCACACGCTCTCGCGCTACCTCGCGACCGGCGGGTACGTCGCCCTGCGCAAAGCGCTCACGATGTTCCCCGAGCAGGTCGCGGCCGAAGTTGACGCGGCCTCGTTGCTGGGTCGAGGCGGCGCGGGTTTTCCCGCGGGTCGTAAGTGGTCCATGTTGCGCAAGTCACCCGTTTCCTACCTCGTGGTGAACGGTGACGAGTCCGAGCCCGCGACCTTCAAGGACCACTTCCTCGTCGAGCGCGATCCGCACCAGTTGATTGAAGGGGTCATCATCGCCGCCTACGCGTTGCAGGTGAGTCAGGCCTTCATCTACGTGCGCGGCGAGTTCGCGCTGGGTCTCGAACGCGTCCAGCAAGCGGTCAACGACGCCTACGCCGAGGGTGCGCTGGGTTCGAAGATCTTCGGTTCGGATTTCTCAATTGACGTCGTGGTGCACCCGGGCGCGGGCGCCTACATCTGCGGCGAGGAGACCGCGCTCATTGAGGGACTCGAAGGCAAGCGCGGCTTTCCGCGCATTAAGCCGCCGTTCTTTCCTGCGGTCACCGGCCTCTACGGTGAGCCGACGGTCGTGAACAACGTCGAGACGATGTCGAATCTGCCCTGGATCGTGAACAACGGCGGCGCGGCTTTCGCCGCGCTCGGCGCCGGACGTTCGACGGGCACGAGACTGTTCGCCTTGGCGGGTCGGGTGAACAATCCGGGCGTCTACGAGATCGAGATGGTGAAGAACACCTTTCGTGACCTGATCTTCGACCCCCGGCTCGGGGGCGGCGTGAAGGACGGACGCGCGCTCAAGGCGATCATCCCCGGCGGGGTCTCGGCGCCGTGGTTCGGTCCCGACCTGCTGGACTTGCCGCTCGGACAAGACGAAGTGGGCGAGAAGGGCTCGATGCTGGGCTCGGGGTCGGTCGTGGTGCTCGACGAGACGAGTTGTGTGGTGCGAGCGGCGTGGCGGATTACCAAGTTCTTCTCGCGCGAGTCTTGTGGCCAGTGCACACCGTGTCGTGAGGGATCGGGGTGGATCGAGCGCGCGATGTACCGTCTCGAACACGGTGGTGGTCGCATGGAGGACATGGACCTGCTGCTTGACCTGTGCGACAACATCGCGCCGGGACTCTCCTGGCCGCCCCAGCAGACGACGATCTGCGTGCTCGGTTCCTCGATTCCGTCCTCGGTGCACTCGGCGATCGCCATGTTCCCCGACGATTTCAAGGCCCACGTGATCCACGGAGGATGTCCTCATGACTGACGTCATCCGCACCACGGTGAACATCACGGTCAATGGTCGCGAGTTCGAGGTGAAGCCCGGTGAGCTGCTGATCGACGCCGCCGAACGGGCGGGCGAGTACATCCCGCGCTTCTGCTATCACCCACGCATGGAACCCGTGGGTATGTGTCGGATGTGCCTCGTCGAAGTGGAGGGTCCGCGTGGCGCGACGCTGCAGCCCGCGTGCTACCTGCACGTCAACGACGGCATGAGCGTGTGCACGAACTCCGAGAAGGTGAAGAAGGCCCAGGACGGCGTGCTCGAGTTCCTGCTCGCGAACCACCCCCTCGACTGTCCGATCTGTGACAAGGGCGGCGAGTGTCCGCTCCAGGATCAGACCCTCGCCCACGGCTCGGGTGAGACCCGTTTCATCGAAGAGAAGCGCCACTTCGTCAAGCCCATCGAGATTGGCGAACTCGTCCTACTCGACCGTGAGCGTTGCATCCAGTGCGCGCGCTGCACGAGATTCTCTTCTGAAGTGTCGGGCGACACCGAGATCGCCTTTTCGGGTCGCGGTGACCTGATTGAAGTGGCCCCTTCGCCCGACCGGCCCTTCAACTCGGTTTTCTCGGGCAACACCGTCCAGATCTGTCCAGTGGGTGCGCTGACCGCTAAGCCGTATCGATTCACCGCTCGACCCTGGGACCTCGAGCAAGTCGAGAGCACGTGTACGACCTGCGCGGTTGGTTGTCGTATCGCGGTCCAATCCTCCGGCAACCGTTTGACGCGCGTGCTCGGAGTCGACAGCGACCCGGTAAACCACGGCTGGCTCTGTGATAAGGGTCGATTTACGCTCGACTCGATCGACCAGAACTCCGAGGTCACCGACGTCCTTGATCCCGCGGCGCGAATTGTTTCACCACTGGTGCGCGTAAACGGCGTGCTCGAGCCCGTGAGTTGGGGCGAGGCGCTTGACGCGGCGGCGACGATTCTCCGGGCCGCGAGCGCGACGCCAGAAGGGGTGGGCGCCATTGGGGGCGCGTCACTTACGAACGAGAGTGCCTTCGCCTGGGAGCGACTTGTACGCGGCGTGTTGGGCACCGACAATCTCGACGCGCAGTTCGGTGATGGTCTCGATCCCGTGTTGCTCCAAGCCCTGCCCAAGGCCACGATCGACGAGGCCGCCAGCGCGAAGACGGTCGTCACGTTGACCGGTGACCTGCGTGAGGAGTTACCGATCCTCTTTCTGCGCCTGCGCGAGAGTGCGGTACGCGGCCAGAACGCCCTCATCGAATTCGCGTTCGGACCTTCGGCCCTGCGCCCGGTCGCGCGCTTGTCGCTCGTCGTTCGTCCCGGCGAGGCGCACCTCGCCGCGCGAAGTATCGCCGACCACGCGGACGCGCCGCCCGGCGTCGCCTTCACCAACGAGGAACTCTTCGAGGCTCGTCGACACATTGGCGAGAGTGGCGAGGACGTCGTGTTCGTGGTGGGGCGTCCCAACGTGGCCGAGGATCCGCGAGTCCTCGAAGACGCGATTCGTCGCTTCGCGCAGCGTTACCCGGACGCGAAGTTCCTCGTCGGACTGCGACGCGCGAATGTCGCGGGCGCGCTCGACATGGGTCTCAGTCCGCAACTTCGTCCAGGTCGCGGTTTCAACCTCGACTCGAAGGGCCGTGACACCTTGGCCCAACTCGAAGCGATGCGCCAAGGTGAGCAGAAAGCCGTCGTGCTGCTCGGCGGCACGCTCCTCGGTAACGTCGCCGACGACGCCGGGGCGCGCAAGGCGTTGGAGAACGCCGACGTGATCGCCGTCACCGGACACGGTGGCGCGACGCTCGCGTACGCGGACGTCGTCTTACCCGCGGCGGTGAGCCACGAACGCAGCGGCACGGTGACCAATATCGAGGGCCGCGTCAGCGCCGTGGCCGCCAAGATCGTCGCGCCGGGTTCGGCCTGGCCCGACGTCGCCATCGCGTCCGAACTCGCCGAGCAGTTGGGTCAGAGCATCGGGCTCACCTCGGTCGAGCAAACCGCCAAGACGATCGAGGTGTCAACCGGCTATCCGGCGCTGTCGGTCATGAACGACGAGGTTCACGACGGTGTGGTGGTGGGTCGCACTGACGCGTCCTCGCTGCGTCACGCGCTTGATCCGATGGCCTTTCCCGGAATTAGATCCGCGGAAAGCGTCGGGCTCGCTTCTTACGCCGGCGCCACGGTGGAAGAGAACGCGCAGACAAGTGTGCACACGCGACCAGCAACCCTCGATGATCTCGCTGGCGCGCCGTCGTTCGAAGTGCCTCATGCGGACGCGTACTCGCTGCGACTCGTGGTATCGCGACGACTGTACGACCGGGGCATTGCCATGCAGGGATCGCCCGCGTTGGCCAACCTCGTTCGGGCGACCACGTTGTCGCTCAACCACGTGGACCTCGACCGCCTCGGCGTCGAGGACGGTACGGTCGTGAGCGTGACCGGCGCCTCGGGCAGCGTGCGTCTCGCGGTGCACCGCAACGAGGGTGTCACTCGAGGATCGGCCGACGTTGCCTTTGGCACGCTCAGCGCCAACGGCGAGGACGCGCTGGCGGCGCTTTATGACCCGCGAGGCGTCATCAGTCAGATCCGGGTGGAGACGCGATGAACCAGCTCTTCGCCGCTTCGGACCCGCTGTTCAATCACGGCACCAGCGACTGGATCGTGTTGGTGATCGTGCTCATAAAGATCCTGGTGGGATTCGGGGCCCTGATGGGTGCGGTGATTGTCATGATCTGGTTCGAGCGCAAAGCGATCTCGGACATGCAGAGCCGCATCGGACCGCAACGATGGGGACCCTTCGGACTCTTCCAGACACTGGCCGACGGACTTAAATTGATCGGCAAAGAGGACCTCGTGCCCGCCGAGGCGGACGTCTTGGTCTTCAAATTGGCGCCCTACCTGGTCGTGATTCCCGCGTTCATCACCTTCGCGCTCGTGCCCGTCGGTGGCACGTTGCACATCGCGGGCCACGTCGTGCTGCTCCAGATGGCGAACCCGCCCATGGGCATCTTGTTGATGCTCGCGATGTCGGGCATCTCGGTCTACGGCGTGATGCTCGCGGGCTGGTCGTCGGGCTCGAAGTATCCGCTGCTCTCCTCGGTGCGCGCGAGCGCCCAGATGATCAGTTACGAAGCCGCCCTCGGCATGACAATCGTCACGGTCATCCTGGTCACTGGAGCGCTCACGACCCACAACATCGTGCTTTCTCAGGGTGGCGGCATCTGGCACTGGAACCTGATCCGGTTGGGCTTCGTGCCCTTTGCCATCTTTCTCATCGCCATCACCGCCGAACTCAACCGCCCGCCCTTTGACGTGGTCGAAGCCGAGAGCGAGCTCGTCGGGGGCTTTCACACCGAGTACTCCTCGTTCCGGTTCGCCATCTTCTTCCTCGCCGAGTTCATGAACACCATCACGATGTCGGCGATCATGGTGACGCTCTTCTTCGGGGGCCCGGCGGGATGGGTGCCGCCGGTCGCGCACCTCAAGTGGGTGTTCCCGATCATCTGGTTCCTCGTCAAGACCTCGATCTTCTGTTTCTGTTACATCTGGTTTCGCGCGGCGCTGCCCCGCTTTCGCTACGACCAATTGATGGACCTCGGCTGGAAGCGACTGATTCCCTTGAGCCTGGGTTGGATGCTCATCGTCGCGGGCTTTCTCATCTCCTGGCGCTGGGGCGTGCTCATGGTCGCCGCGGTACTGCTCGCCTGGGTGGTGCTTACGCGCGCCTTCGAGCTCGGCAAGACCCGCGAGTCTGGACCCGAGCGGGTCTTGCCCACGATCGGTGAACGTCCGATCCCCGGTCGAGTCATCCGCCGACTGAGTGACGAGGAGCGCTAGTGGCGAATCCCCTCTCCTTCTTTGGCGGCTTTAAGCTCACGTT
>JBEKWQ010000128.1:0-5322 GCA_049512875.1 Acidimicrobiales bacterium | reverse complement strand
GTCCTGCGTGGCTCGACGAGCAGTTCGCCTAGAGCGACTTCGAAGCGCAAAATGCAACTACAGGATTTGAACGAGTAGCTCAGGGGATCGAGCGTGTTCAGGGTCTCAAATAGTCCCACACGAACCGAGCCACGGCATTGAGCGTTTCAATCCCGTACGTTTCATCCGGGTTGAACGTGCACATGACCGTGATCAAGTAGGAACGGTTCATGTCGAAAACAAAGCCCGTCGAATTGAGCTGCCATCCAGTGTCCGTCTCGGGATACCAGCCGTTCTTCAGGCCCACAGTTGCACTTGAGGGTGTGCCGGTACCAACGCCGAATCGTTGGTACGTGGCTACGTGCTCCATCAAATTCATCTCGTAATAGCGAGACGCGTTCGTCAGTGTCGCATTGGGTAGGGCAATGACCTTAAGAAGCTGCAATTGATCAAGAGCAGTTGTCTCGATGGTTCCCCAGGCCCAACTGGGAAACGTTTGCGTAAATCCGATCATGGTGTTGAACGCGTCCACCGAGTTTCTCCCGCCAACCAGCTTCCACAAGACGTTGGCTGCAGAATTGCTCGAACGCTCGATCATCGAAGTCGCAAGGTCCTCTTGGGTGGGAGTGAGTGCCCGGTGTTCAACTTGGGCGATGTAGAGCAGATCGGCGAGGATGTCAATCTTTTCCATCGAGGCCGTCCGTTCTCGAACATTAGGGTAGTAAAGATAGGTTCGTTTTGAAACTACGTCGTAGACCCCAATCGTGACGAGATCGTTTCGTGAACTCAGATAGTCACGAAACACGGGGTTATCAAAAGGGTCGACATCTTGTTCGACGGTCGTCGTAGTGGTTTCAAGCGACGTGGACGTCGTGGATGAACTTGGCGCACTCGTGCTGGTGGTGGTTGGAGCGACGCTGGTGGAGGTGGTCGTGGTGGACGGAGTGGGTTCGCTCCACCCCCTGGCTTGTGCCAATAAAACCAAGAGAGCAGCAAGGGTGGCCGTGTAGCTGGTTGAAAGTTTGAGCCGTTTAGTCATCGACATGGGAGCCCTGTTTCATTCAGGTGAAGGAGAGACTGCAGAAACCACTCTGGTCGCTAGTGCAATCTTCCTCGCAGCCAAGCGGAGATCGCGCTCGGGAAGTCACCCTTGTACGTCGTTGAGTGCGCGTTTCATCCTCGTAATGACTCCAAGGGATACCGACGAAATCTTGCCGGAGGGACATTGCACTCGCGCAGCGCGAAGACCATCGTTCGAATGAAACTCGGCTCATATTCGTTGGAGACTGAGGTTCACCCGGCCAGTCGTCGTGCCGCCTTCTACCGCTATTGGTGACGTGAGTCTCTTCAATACGTGGCCGGGAGCTGCACAAATACTCACGAGATATGTTCCCGGATATAGGGCGACGAGAACGTACGTGCCGTTCGCAGAGGTTGTGGCCGGGTACGACGGATACAAATTCTCACCCGTGGTTCTCTTTGCCGAGACGCAAATGTGATCCAGGGGCCTTCCAGAAGTGGCGTCTGTCACGCGACCTGTAATGCTGCCGTCGGCGACGCCACTGAAATTGACACCGGACGTGGTGGAATCTGCCTGCACCACCGCTGACGTCGGGGTCACGAAGGTGTAGTCGGTTCCTGAAGCTGCCACTTGGCTACTTCCGCCCACGGTATAGGTTCCCGGAGGAAGGTTGGACACCGTGTACGTTCCGTTTGAAGATGTTGTATAGCTGGAATATTCATAAAACGTGCCGCCACTCTTGAGTGACACGTGAACCCAGATGTCGCCGAGTGGAGCGCCAGTCGTGGAGTCGGTGACTGTACCCGAAATTGAACCCCCCTGTGCCAGCGCAATGTTGGCTCCCGATATCTCGGTAGGAGCACTAACAGACTCGTCCAGCGTCGTGTTCGCGTAGGAAGATGCTGACGAGAGGCAGGTCGCAATTCGATATGAGCCGGTCGCCAAATTCGTAAAGGTGTAGGAACCATCGTTGGAGGTTGTAGCAGTTGGTGATCCGTCGTACTGATCCGAGGTCAAATATGCGGTGAGGCACACGCCAGCCACTGGGGCATTCGTAACTGCGTCTGTGACCGTTCCGGAAATCGAACCCGCAAGTGACAAGCGCAAATTCTCGTCGCGACTCGCCTTTCCCTGGACGACTTGAATTGCGTTTGGGATAATCGCATTAGTGTAAGGCGACGCTGAAGTCAAGCAGGTTTGCACGGTATAAAGTCCGGCAGAGAGACCGTCAAATTCGTAACTTCCAAGGTGCGTCGACGAAGTTGTTGCGATGGTCGTGTTGTTCATACTCAGTTGCACGCAGGCCCCCGCCACGGGTTTGCCGTCGGCGACCACGAAACCCGAAATTGAACCTGTACCAGTGGCGCTGGCAGGAGCGAGATTCGCGCTACAAGAAGCAAGAACGAACACCGTGCACCAAAGAAGGCGTGTTCGAAAAGAATGGCGTATTGACATGGTCAACGTAACCCCCCAACTGCGCTAATGGTAGGCGCACCGCTTCTGCGGTTCAAGACTCGGATTCCGCTGCGAAGTGGAAGTGAAGTTGAACCACGAGATGAACCGATCTACAGCATTTTGGTGAATCGGTACGCACTTTCGTGGGTGAAGGCGCCTGCGGGAAAGTGTTCGACCCGAGTCCAGCCGTGCTTGGGGTAGAAGGCGATCGCTTCGGGCTGCGCCGGACCGGTCTCGAGGTAGAGCCGCGCATAACCGATCGCGCGCGCGCGATTCTCGATCTCGTCCATCAGTCGCGCGGCTATTCCGCTACGACGAAGGTCGGGGCGCACCCAGAGGCGCTTGACTTCGGCGAGCTTCTGCTGGGGTTCGACGATCCGGCGAAGTCCGACGCCGCCACAGAGGTGACCTTCGCTACGCGCCACGAGAAAGATCCCGGTAGGTGGTAACAGTTCGTCAATGTTCATCTGCGTATCGTCGTCGATCACGCCGTAACGCCTATTCAGTTCGTCCACGGCCGCCTTGAAGACGCTGAGCGCACCCGAGGTCGTGATGAGTTCGTCGTCGATGGTCAGTTCAAGCACCTCTCCAGCGTAGAGCAGACGTGCTTTGGAACATCTTCGGTACGATGGGATGAATCATTGAAGGAGACTCGTGTTTCGCCCCGTCAGCGCTGAATTTGATTTTGTGGCCCTCGAGGAGGCCGAACTCGCCCGATGGCGGACCAATGACGTCTTCGCTCGTTCGACCCAGCACCGTTATGGCGCCGATCCCTGGGTGTTCTACGAGGGTCCGCCGACCGCCAACGGCAAGCCTGGCTTGCATCACGTGTGGGCGCGCGTCTACAAGGATCTCTTCTGTCGCTATCAGACCATGCAGGGGCGATTCGTCTCGCGACGTGCGGGATGGGACACCCACGGACTTCCCGTCGAGGTTCAGGTGGAAAAGCAACTGGGGATCTCGGGTAAACGCGACATCATCGAGAAGGTCGGTATAGGAGAATTCACCAGATTGTGCAAGGAGTCCGTGCTTATCTACGTCGACGAGTTCGAGAAGCTCACCGAGCGCATTGGCTACTGGACTGACATGGAGCACGCGTACTACACCTTCCACCCGGACTACGTGCAGTCCGTGTGGTGGCAACTTCAGCAACTCTTCGATCGGGGCTTGCTCTACGAGGACCTGAAGGTGGTGCCGTACTGTCCGCGCTGCGGTACCGCACTGTCGAGCCACGAGCTCGGCCAGCCCGACGTCTATAGCGACGAGACCGACGAGAGTTGCTACGTGCGACTTCGGATCCTCGACGCCGAGAAGTACCCGGTGCTCGAAGGTGCGACGCATCTGGGCGTATGGACGACGACACCTTGGACGTTGCTGTCGAACGTTGCCGTCGCGGTACACCCCGAGGTTACGTACACCGTTGTCGACGGCCTCGTGGTCGCGGCTTCGTTGGTCGAATCGGTCCTCGGCGGAGGCGCGAAGGTCGGCCGGACGTTTCCGGGTTCGGCGATGGCCGGGGTGCACTACGCGCGTCCCTTCACTGACGTGGCCTTGCCCGATGACGTGGACGCCTGTTACGTCGTCGAAGCGGATTACGTCACGACCGACGATGGCACCGGTCTCGTGCATCAGGCGCCGGCGTTCGGCGAGATCGACCGTCAGATCGCTCGGGCGTATTCGTTGCCTACCGTGAATCCCGTCGGACCAGACGGTTGCTTCACCGACGACGTGCCCTGGCTCAAGGGCGATGCCGTGCGCTCGGCGAACCGCGCCATCAACGATGAACTCGAACGTCGCGGAATCCTGGTGCGCCGCCTGGACTACGTTCACTCGTTGCCGCACTGCTGGCGTTGCGGCACGGTGTTGATCTACTGGGGCAAGCCCAGTTGGTACGTGGCGACGAGTCAGTACAAAAACGAGATGTTGGCGGAGAATGAGACCATTGATTGGCATCCTGCCCATATCCGCGAGGGAAGATTCGGCGAGTGGCTCGCGAACAACGTTGACTGGGCGCTCTCGCGCGACCGCTTCTGGGGGACGCCCCTGCCGATCTGGCAGTGCGAGCAGAAGCACTACACCTGCGTGGGTTCCCTCGCGGAACTCTCGGCACTCGCCGGTCGCGACCTCACGGACCTCGACCCCCATCGACCAGGGATCGACGAGGTGGTCATCTCGTGTCGAACCTGCGAAGAACCCGCTACTCGCGTTGAGCCGGTCATTGACGCCTGGTTTGACTCGGGTGCGATGCCCGCGGCTCAGGTCGGCTTTCCGCACGTGCTCGACAGCCAAGACGAAATGCAGTTCCCCGCGCAACTGGTCGTCGAGGCGATTGACCAAACGCGAGGTTGGTTCTACTCACTCCTCGCGGTCAACACCCTGGTGTTCGCGAAGAAGCCCTACGAGCACGTGCTCTGTCTCGGACACATCGTCGACGAGAACGGTAAGAAGATGAGCAAGTCCCTCGGTAACGTCATCGACCCGTGGGAAGTGTTGAACACGCGAGGCGCCGATCCGCTGCGCTGGTGGATGTTCTCTCAAGGTTCGCCCTGGACCTCGACGCGCGCAAGCCTCGGTGCAATCGACGCGTCGCTTCGCGAGACCCTCGCCACGCTCTGGAACACGCTGTACTTCTTTACCACCTACGCGTCGCTCAATCAGTTCGACCCGAAGGACCCTGAGATCCCGATCGCCTCTGAGCGCACGGCGATTGACCGCTGGATCCTGTCGCGACTCGAGTGCGTGACCGTCGAGGTCACGGCCGCCTTGGACGGCTATGAACCTCTCGGTGGCACCGACGCGCTGAGCGCGCTGGTTGACGACCTCTCCAATTGGTACGTGCGTCGAAGTCGGCGTCGATTCTGGCGCAC
>JBEKWQ010000127.1:0-5338 GCA_049512875.1 Acidimicrobiales bacterium | reverse complement strand
GTTCACGTCGGTACGAAGCGGGCGGGGCTAATGACGACTGAACGGCAACGAATCGATGAGCCGTCTGGGTCCGTCTGCGTCGCGACGGTCGATCCTCGTCTCTCGTCGTCACCGGAGCGAGAGCGTTCTTCATTCACGGGTGGGCAGACCACCTGGTTTCCGTAGTGTTCGCCGCCACACAAATCGCAAGGCCGTGTAGGTCATGTCAATGGCACATACCTTGTTATCGACGAGACCAAGCGGCAGTGCTATTCCCCGAACGGCATGATCGGTGAGATTGGTCGGAACCCCGGACGACTTCTTGGGCCAAGCGATCCAGAGTGAATGGTCTGGGTAGACCGCGCTTGCGAGTTTCTCCAATTCGGCCCCCAACGCGTCTTCCGAGTCGAAAAACGCGAGAATGACGTCTACGTCGTCGCGGATGCTTCGTCGCACCTGGACTCCCGCTGGCGATTCCATCGAGAAGTTCTTGGGGGGATGCACCACCGTCAGCGAGGTCCCCGAAATGATTCCTAGCTTCTTCGCGAGCGACGGCGTGCCGGTCATAGAAGAAAGTTACACAGTCGTCTGGATCGCGGGAGATTTACGGCAGTTAACAACGGTGAGCACGCACGTGGCGTCGAAAGAGTGCGCCAAGGAACAATGACCCTGACGTTATAGTTCGTCCATGACGTGGGCGCGTGAACTCGTGGGCGCGACACCCAGAACAAAGATCACGGTCCCGGACCCGATCGGCGAAATACCTCAGTCGCGGACTCCGTCGTGAAAATGCCAAGGCGACCTGGGCACTTCTGTGTCAATTTCGTCGTTGCTCTGGCGATTGTGCTCATGTTCGTGCCTCTTCCCTCGCGCATTGGCGCTGATGTCACCACTACGACTACGACGACCACGACCACGACCACACTCAACTCGCCGGCGCAAACGACCACGATCCCGGTTGCGAAGGCGAAGCAGAAAGAGACGACGACCACGACCATTGATCCGGGTCTTCTGCCCCAGACGTCGACCGAGCCCCCCCTCGCAACTCAGCCGGGCAGTGCGCTGGACATTTTGATGGTCAAACTGTGGGGGGATATTCTCACCGACAACACTCGCCAGGCTGACTCGATGCTGTTTCCTGAGTTGGCGTACGAGAAGCTGAAGGAAATTCCGTATCCGGCGAGCGATTACGTCAATCGATTGTTGTATCTCTTCAATCTTGATGTCGGGGCGTATCGGCATTTCCTTCTGGCTCGAGGGACACCGGTCCTGTTGCGAGTCGTGACGAATCCTGAGGACGCACAGTGGATTCCCGTGGGGGCCTGTTACAACAAGATCGGCTACTGGCACCTCCCCGGCGTCAGGTTCGTCTACCACTACGGTCCCACCGTCGATTCGGTGGGCGTGTTGTCCATGATCTCCTGGCGAGGGATGTGGTATTTCATCCACTTGGGCCAGTACACCTCCACCGGCAGCGTTGGCCAGATCTATGACTACGCGCCAGGGCCCGGCGTGCCGGGTCCGGCGGGGAGTTGTTGACGTCATCGCAATACAAGCCGACGCCGGCGCTATCTTTTCCCAATGACCGAATCCGCTTCGCAGAGACCCGTCGCCATCATTACTGGTGCTGGATCTGGAATAGGTGCGGCCACCTCAAAACTCTTGGCTTCTCGTGGTTACACAGTCGTGCTCGTGGGGCGACGCCGTGGCCTACTCGAGGAAGTCCAGCGCGACGTCATGAACAATGGCGACGTTGCATCGGTCATCGATATCGACCTGGTGAGCGAAGGAGCCGCTGAGAAGATTGTCAGCGAGGTGATTGATTCGTTTGGCCGGCTCGACGTCCTGGTCAATAACGCTGCCTTCATCCAAACGGGTGTGCTCGATGACGTGACGCCAGAGTTGATCGACGCGCATTACGACATCAACGTGCGAGCACCACTTCTGTTAACGCGGGCCAGCCTCGAGCACCTGCGCCAATCTCCCGATGCCTCGATCGTCAACGTGGGATCATCGCTTGGATCGATGGTGATGCCCGGCACCATGCTTTATGGATCGACCAAGGCGTCACTTGAGTACCTGACTCGAGCCTGGGCCTACCAGTTGGCCGCTGACAAGATTCGGGTGAATTGTGTCGCCCCGGGGGTCATCGACACACCGATACACGCGACCTACAGCGATGACCTTGAAGCTACCTACGCGGATTTAGCGCGTCGGGTTCCCATGGGTCGAATGGGAACGCCCGAAGAAGTCGCCGAATGGATTTGGATCGTTATCTCACCTTCGACGTCGTGGTCCACGGGTAACGTAATCCACGTCGATGGTGGGCACGTGCTGGGCATCCCCGAGTCCGCCGGGGGATGAAGAGCGCACTTCGTGTTGGTTGGTGCGAGTGCGGAAGGTGTCTTAAGCCGGTACCGCGCGGATCTTGAACGAGGCGCCCGAAGGATCACGAAGTGTCGCGAGCCGACCGTAAGGTGATTCAGAGATTTCGTCTTCGACCGATCCGCCAAGGGATTTGGCGGCCTTGACCGTTGCCTCGGCGTCATCGACGTGCCAATAGACAGACCAGTGGTCACCGACTCCTTCAGGTAAGAGACGTGACGCGTCGCCAATCCCTGCGAGTTCGCCCTCGCCTGAGGGGTTGGCCATGACGCTGTATCGAAATTCGTCGGTGTCGCTTATGGGGTTGATCTTCCAGAAGAAGACGGAACTGTAAAAGTCGACTGCCCGGGCGAAATTGTGCGTGAGAAGCTCAAACCAACTTGGGCTCCCGTGCTCGCCCAGCACGGTGAATCCCGGAAAGGTTCCCGCCTGCCAGGCTCCCAGGGGCGCTCCGTTGGGGTCGAGCAGGACGAATTGCTGGCCGAGGTCAGCAACGGGCATGGCGGGAGCGAGAATCTGACCACCTGCCTTCTCGGTGGCGATAACGGCGCTGGCAATGTCGGGCGTGTCCAGGTAGATCTTCCAGGAGTTATCGGCCTTCATGTCGCCCATGTCCCCCATGCCACCGGCCACCGGGACGCCGTTTCTCGTGAACATGAAGTAACCGCCGAACTCGGGACTTGGCTCCTGGGCCTCCCAGGAGAACAATTCGCTATAGAACTTCCGACTTCCTTCGACGTCCGAGGTCCAAAGATCTGTCCAACAAGGTGATCCCAGTGGGGCTTTCGTGCGGGTCGACATAATGACTCCTCTGATCTGCTCGTCGTCGTCGTGTCCGACGAGTTCAGCGTCTCGTTGTTCACGACTTCCTTAGGTCGCCATTGTGGCACCGTCTCCGGACTAAGTCCAGAGATTCTTGAACTCAACTTCGGCCCAAAAAAGTGGTGTTCAACCGCGGTCGAGCCGCTCTGTTCGGTACCGTTAGGTATGGCGGTATTGACGGTGTTTCGGAGTCGGCTCCGCGCAGGAGTCGAGCTTGACTATCAGCGAGTGGCCGAGGAGATGGACCTCGCCGTCGCAGCGATGGACGGTTTCATCGATCAGAAGTTTTACGTCGCCACTGACGGCGAGCGCGTCACCATCGTTCGCTTTCGTGACTGGGAGAGTCAGCGACGCTGGGCCGAGTATCCGAGCCATCGCGAGGCACAGCGCCGCGGTCGTGAGGAGTTCTACTCCTGGTACGACATTCACGTGTGTGAAGAGCGATTGAGTCATGAATTCCAGCACCCGGATCTGTTATGACGTGGCGATTGTCTCTCGAACTCGCGTTCGACGCAGTCGGAAGTGATCACTAGTCGTGCGAGCGTTCTACGAGAATTATGAGTTGGTCGATGACCAGGACCGAATCTCGCGAGAGACGGTCTATCGATGGTTGCACGAGGACGCCTATTGGTCTGTAGGCAGAACTCAAGAGATGGTCGATCGTTCAATGGACCATTCGTTCCTGTACGGCGTGCTTGACACGAACGGCGCGACCGTGGGATGTGCGCGCGTGGTCACCGATGAAGCGACGTTCGCGTGGGTGTGTGACGTCTTCGTCGATCCGGCCCATCGTGGTCGTGGAGTCGGCACGTGGATGGTGGGCGCGGTGGTCGAGCACTGGCGAGAGAGAGGCGTGCCGCGTCTAGTGCTGGCGACTCGTGACGCGCATGAGGTTTACGAGAGGATTGGCTTCAGCCGTTTGGCGCATCCGGAGCGGTTCATGGAGATTGACCTGCGGGCGAGGTTCTAGAGCGCGGAACGGGAAAAGTGGCGCCGTCACAATCTCAGGTTTCTACCCGACTGGTTTTGGAAAATCCCTGATGAACGCTAGAAACGAACCTTCCAATGGACGCTTGGAAAAGACTTGACAAACGACTTATAACGATATATCGTTAGAGCAATCAAACTATCGAAAGGATACGGTATGGGATACCGAGAAATTGATCAACCGCCGCAGAGGCGGCGTCGCTTCACTGAATCCGGCGGGCGAAACATCGTCGGTCCGCGACCAAGTCGACGACACGAACGAGGGGACGACCACGGTGGTCATCATGAAAACCGTCACGACGACTCTCCGCGCCGCGGAGGACGCAGTCGCCGAGGGGACGTTCGCCTGGCGATCCTGGCGTTGCTGGCCGAACGACCAATGCACGGCTACGAAATGATGCAGGAACTCGCGGACCGGACCAAGGGGATCTGGCGACCGAGCCCAGGTTCGCTTTACCCCGCCCTTCAACTTCTGGAGGATCAGGGCCTCGTTCAATCCGAGACCGAAGACGGCCGGCGTCAGTTCACGCTGACCGAGAAAGGTCGCATCGAGTTGACGAACCAACCGAAGAAGTCAGCACCGTGGGACATCATGGTGCGCGGTGCCAACCAGGACGACTTCGCGCTTCGCGTTGCACTTCGCCAGGTGTCAATCGCCGTGAGCCAGGTGGCCGAAGCGGGAACCCAGGACCAAAAGGTCCGGGCCGAACAACTCATCCTAGAGTTACGCCGACAGATTTACTTGCTGCTCGCCGAAAACGTCGAACCGTCGAAAGAGTAGCTGGTCCGCACGTCCACTTGACCAGAATTGTGCAGCGCTCTCTCGTGATGTGGCGTTGCAAGATTCGCCTCACCGGACCGAAGATGGTCCGGTGAGGCGAGATTGGTTTGAGCTCTTTTCTCAGTTTTTGTGTCAGAAACCGATCGTCGAAGTGCGCTCCCGGGAAAGCATTCACGATCGATACCGCGTGTACGGTCGAACCATTGGACGACGGTGAATCCTGTCGTCGTAAGAACATTGCCGTCGTTGTCGATAATCATTCCCTCAAAGTTGTCGACGTGTTCAAGAATGTCTAGGACCTCGGTCCCACCAATCACGAGGGCCGTCGCCAGCGCGTCGGTGAGTGCGAGTTCTGGACCCACGACGGTACCTGAGGCGACGTTT
>JBEKWQ010000126.1:0-5400 GCA_049512875.1 Acidimicrobiales bacterium | reverse complement strand
CGGGATTCGCGAGGGCGACAAGATGGCCGCCCGCGATGACGGTCGGCGAGACGCCGAGCCTTTCGCGAAGCAGTTGTCGCTGGAACGCCAACGGAAAGAATCGATCGTCACGACCCACGACTGCGCTAGTTGGAACGTCAGGCCAGCTCTTGACGTCGCATGGTTGACCGAAGACGATGTCGGCTTCGTACCCGGGATTGGCGAGAACGGCGGCGGCGTCCGTGGCGGAGAGGTCGTGAAGAAAGTACGTCGTGAGGTCAAAATTCGCGTCATACCCACCTACCTGGGCCGCAGCCACACGGGCCTCGACTGCTCCCGTCGCTTCCCACCAACTACCTGGTGTCTCTCCGGGAAGGGGCACCATGGCGTTAGTCAGGACCAACTGTCGGGCGCGCACCTGCTCGCAAGCCATCACTGCACTAAATCCCCCCAGTGATTGGGCCACGACAATCGGCTCCTCGCAGTTGTCCATCGCGTTGGCAATGAGCCCCGAGTACTCCGGCAAGCCCGCGTCGAGAGCACCACCAGGTAGATCCACCGGGACTGCCCGGTGACCCGCACGCCGTAGTTGGGCAGTCACCAGGCGCCAGTAGGGCGTAGCGATGCCGCCGGCTCCGGGGACGAGAACGAAATCGGTCACGAATCGATTGTTGCTGTCAGCCAACCTTGCGTCAAGCGAACGTGAAAACGTCGCCGACACCTGCGCCGAACGGCGTCGACGAAGCAGTACCTTCATGAAGGATCATCCTTTCTCGACGTCCTCGCTGCTCGTCAGTGGAATGAGAATGCGCATTGAGAGGGCTGAACGATCTCGCTCGATTCAACGGCACGTTCGGCTAAACCCGGAACCTGCACAACGTACGCCCTCTCTCTGAGTGAGCGGCATACGTGACGACCTACCATGGCTCTGGTGTCACTTTCATCGCCGGTGCTGCAGACCGCTCGCTTGCAACTGCGTCCCTTCGACCAATCAGACGCGGACGCCCTCTTCGCGCTGCACGGCAACGCCCGCGTGCTGCGTTACTGGGACTCACCGCCCTGGGGCGACCGAGTGCGCGCGGAGCGGTTCATCGAGTCCTGCCACAAGATCGCCAAGGACGGCACCGGAGCGCGACTGGCCGTAGTGCGTCGGGCCGACGCGACGTTCATTGGCTGGTGCGGCCTGACCCGATGGAACCCGGACTACCGCAGCGCCTCGATGGGGTTTTGCTTCGACGACGCGGTGTGGGGTCATGGCTACGCAACCGAAGCGGCGCGGGCCGTATTGCGGTGGGCGTTCGACGTGCTGGAACTCAATCGAGTTCAAGCCGAGACCGATACGCGAAACGCAGCGTCCGCGCGTGTCCTGGAGAAACTCGGATTCGTGCGTGAAGGGACGTTGAGAGAGGACTGTGTCGTGGCGGGCGAGGTTTCGGACTCGTGGGTGTACGGGCTGATCAAGCGCGAGTGGCAGCCCTTCTCCGAACCGGTCCCCGAGCACTGAGTCTTCACGCGCGAAATTGCTACGGTACGGCCGTTGTCGAATACCTGGTCCACTCTTGGAAACGTGACTGGCCGGGCAACTATACGCGTGGTCAATGCTGGAATGACCCTCGAGCCTCACGCACGGCGTAGTAGAGGATCACGTAACCCGCCAAGGGATCGGCCCACCACCATCCGGCGAAAGTGTTCAACAAAAGGCCCACCAGCACCGCCGTGGCAAGAATTGCGTCGATCATGGTGACTCGACCCTCGGCTTTGAACACCGGATTGTTCAACACCGCTCCAATCCTCGCCTTCCCGGTAGCGAGCCCACACATGGCGAGAGCGGTCGCCGCCGTCCACGCGATGCCGATCGGGCTGTGACGTGGCCGAAAGCCAACAGCGAGTACCACCGTGCTCTGCACGGCGAGGTAGGCGGACAACGCGACGAAAGCAAACCCAATGAGTCGCATCGCCCTGCGCTGACGGGTCTGTGAAACGTCAGCGAGTTCCCAGAGCACGACCGTCGACGCACCAATCTCGATCAGGCTGTCCAATCCGAAGCCGGCCAGAGCAACGGACTTCGCCGAAAGGGCAGCGAGAACGAGGATGATCACGCCAACGACGTTCCAGCCGAGGGTCACGATCTCGAGTTGGCGTCCACGTCGCAGCACTCGTGGATCCTGGACGTCGCCGGACTCTTTGGTCACTGGGACAATTTAGGTTTGAATCTCGAATGACGCGGCCTTTTGAGTGGGCACTCAAACAGATCGACACGTCTTTTTCAACTCAACGATGGCGATCGCCACCATTTGGTGAGCGGGTCATTCGACCTTGTTGGGCACGCCTCGGCCCGAGACGATGAACTCGCGGAGGCTCTCGTTCATGTAGTAACTCCACGCACCCGAACAGGCCTCAAAGCACTCATATTCCGGGACCAATCCATGGTGCGTGAAGCAAACCTCGGTGCGGTCACCCATCTTGGCGACCTGAAAAGAGATCTGCGTGCCGTCCCACTCGGACTTGTCGTCAACGAAACTCAAGTAACTGTCCACGACGTACCACACGACCTTTTCGTACGGCACGAACTCGGTGATCCTCTGCTTCGAGTAGTGCACGTCCTCGTACTGATACGTGAATTCGCCACCCAATTGGTCGGTGTCACCCTCGATGTTGCCCGACCACCAGCCACGAACGTCATTGATTGCGGCGAAAACCTCCTCGGGACTCTTCTCGACGACAAAGGTCGAGGAGAAACTTGGATCACTCATGGTTGTCTCCCTCGTTGCACTGACCCGTCGCCGCGCGACTTGGACCGAGCATAGGGTGTCGCACCTGAACTTTTGGGAAAGTTTTCGTTACCAACACGAATTATTTGCAATAATTGGCCAGCGTTGTCGATTCAGTAGTTCTTCAATCGTCGTTGTGGTGCGGGGTAATCCCGAATCGAACAGAGGAGCTGAAGTGTCAGAATATTTGATCTTGATTTATCAAGATGAGTCCGACCCATCGTGGCGTGATCCCGCCACCGGTGAGAAAATGATGAAGGATCACATGGCCTTTGGCGAAAAGCACGGGGCCAGCCTTCGCGGGGGCAACGCCCTGCACCACACCAACAGCGCCACGAGTCTGCGCCACGACAAGAACGGCAAAGTCACCGTCACCGACGGCGCTTTCGCGGAAACGAAAGAAGCACTTGGCGGCTACTACCTCATCGAGGCCGCGGATCTCGACGAGGCGATCGCCATCGCCAAAGACGTTCCCGCCGCTCTCGGAGGGGTTGAAGTCCGCCCCATCATGCCAACCTGAGTACGGCACGAACTGACGCCGAGATTGCGGTCGCGGAGGCGCACCGCAACGAGTGGGCCTTCGTGCTCGCCGCCACGGTGAGGGTCACGCGCGACATCGACGCCGCCGAAGAGTGCGCGCAGGAGGCGTACGCGCGTGCCCTCACTGACTGGACGATCAATGGCGTCCCCCAGAAACCAGGAGGGTGGCTGACCACGGTGGCTCGACGCCTCGCGATTGACCAAATGCGTCGCCACGCGACCCACGAGCGGCTCGTTCCCTTGCTCGTGGCCGACGCCGACGACCAGACCGAGGTGACGAACACCGACGACGTCGGTGATGACCGCCTTCGACTTATTTTCACGTGCTGTCACCCGGCGCTCGACCTCGAGTCCCAGATCGCCTTGACGTTGCGCTTCGTCTGTGGGCTCACGACCGCCGAAGTGGCGCGGGCGTTTCTCATCAAGGAATCAGCCATGGCGGCACGACTTACCCGAGCGAAAAAGAAGATCGCCATTTCGCGCATTCCCTACCACGTGCCGAGCGCCACTGAGCTGCCGGATCGAATCGACACGGTCCTTGACGTCGTCCACCTGGTATTCACTACGGGACACACGGCGCCTTCTGGTCCCAGTCTCGTTCGCGACGACCTGACGAGTCGCGCCCTGCAACTCGCCAGAATGCTCCGTGACCTCCTAGCAGACGACTCCGGCGTCGCCGGTCTGCTCGCGCTCATCCTTCTTTCAGACGCCCGACGTAACGCACGAACGTCGGATGACGGTTCTTTGGTCTTGCTCGAGGACCAAGACCGAACAAAGTGGGATCACGCCTCGATTCGCGAAGGGATCGGACTCGTCCGCGAGTCATTGACGCGTCGTCCGCCCACGCGCTTTGCCCTGATGGCCGCCGTCGCCGCGGTGCACGCGGAAGCCCCGTCATTTTCCGAGACCGACTGGGGAGAAATCGTGTCGATCTACGATCTCCTACTCTTGACGTGGCCGTCACCCGTGGTCGCCCTCAATCGGGCGGTCGCCGTCGGTTTCGCGCAGGGTCCCCTCGCGGGCCTCTCGGCCCTGGACGACCTCTCCGGTGATCCCTTTCTCGCTCACTACACCTACTACGAGAGTGCCCGAGCGGATTTCCTCTACCGTTTAGGACAGCGCGAACAGGCAATCGCTTCCTACGAACTGGCGCTCCATTTGACTGACAATACGGTCGAGAGAGAGTTTCTTCAGAAGCGAATCGCTGCCTTCGCTGTCGACAGTGCGGAGCTGGGCGCGTCGTGGAAGAACAGTCATTGACGTCGAATTCAATTCGGATCGACCAAAGCTCGGATGAACGTCATTCGTGAAGAGGAGGAGGCATTGTGAACAAGCAGGAAATCTGGTCCAACATACACGCCGAGAGAGAGCATTTGGTTGAGACCTTGAAATCGCTCACGGCAGAGCAGTGGTCCGCCCCGACCTGGTGTGGTGCCTGGAACGTGAAGGAAGTCGTCGGCCACGTACTTGGCGCGGCCGAGCAGACAACGTTCAACTTCTACAAGGAACTCGCGGGCGCCGGTTTCAGTTTCAACGTGTTCGCCGAGCGCGGCGCGAAGAAGCTGGCGGCGCTCGAACCCTCTGAACTGATTGAACGTCTTGAGGCGAGGACCACCACGACCAATCATCCCCCCGCTCCCGTGATTGCCATGCTCGGCGAGATCATCGTCCACGGTGACGACATCCGCCGTCCGTTAGGGATGACGCACCATTCGCCAGAAGCAGCCCTAATCGCGGTGGCGGACAATTGGAAGAAGTCCAATCTGCTCATTGGTTCCAAGCGTCGCATTACCGGCGTGCACTTACAAGCCACCGACGCCACGTGGTCGCACGGGACCGGTCCCCTCGTGTCGGGGCCGTTGCAATCACTCGTTCTGGCCATGACCGGCAGAAAGGGAGCTCTCCCTGACTTGAGTGGTGAGGGCGTCGCCGTGCTCGCCTCTCGTCCCTGAGACGCCACGAGGCGCCGCTTCTTCGCCTGTGGTAGGCAGAACGATGCCCCTCGCCACCTCGCGGGCTAGGTGGTGAAATTCCACGTCCCCGCGCCCACGCTGTACTGGGCGTACCCATTCGCCGAGCCCACGTAGAGAGCGCCCGACGTCGACGTGGG
>JBEKWQ010000125.1:0-5457 GCA_049512875.1 Acidimicrobiales bacterium | reverse complement strand
CTGGGCGACCGACCCGGCGAACGCCGCTGGGGGCGCGGCAACCAGTGCACCAAACGAGACCGTGACCATCGCCAGAACTCTCGAAGTCTTGACCACGACAAGTCTCCCTCTTCAACTACCGTGTGTAGTATTTTCATACTACCCGCGGTAGTAGAATTGTCAAGTCAGCCAAAAACGGCGAGACGTTACGATGAGGAATTCAAACGACCGGTCTGCTGAGGAGTCTCGTGAAACTAGGTGACCTTGAACGTGAGGTGATGGAAGTGCTGTGGAGCGACCCTACGTCACAGCTCACAGTGCGCGACGTGAATGAGCATTTTCCCAACCACGCCTACACCACGATCATGACGGTGTTGTCACGACTGACCGCAAAGGGTTTTCTTACCGAGACCAAACAAGGCCGCCTCAATACGTTTCGTGCCACGGCGTCGCGTGAGGACTACATCACGGGAATGATCATGGACGCACTGTCGAGCACTCAGGATCGTCAGACGGTGCTCGCCCGATTCGTCGAATCGCTTCCGGCGAGCGACCGCAGCTTCTTTCGCAAGATCTTCGCTCGAGGTACCCGCTGATGTCGACGATTGCCCTCGCGCTGGTCGTCTCGGTACTCTGTCTCGTCGTGCTTCCCGAGGCACTGCACGCGTCGACTCGCTTCGACACCAACCCGCGTGCGGGACTGGTCGTGTGGGTCTCGCTCTGCATGGTGGGTTGGTTGAGTACCGTCATCCTCTTTCTCGAGATCGGACTGCGTCAATTGCACGGGGCTCTCTTGCCCACCACTGTCTTATTTCTCGAACGCCTCGGCGATGGACACCCACTACGTGGGCTTGGTCTCACCGAAGTTGTCGGCTTGTCGGTCGCCTTTGACATCACTGTGCTACTCGTGGGTGGGCTGCTACTCGCCACCTGGAAGATCTGGCAACTTCGCCACCAACAGCGAGCCTTGCTCGATCTCGTGGCTGAGCACTCCGGTGACTCGGACGTCTCGCTCCTCGAGCACCCCCAACCACTCGCCTACTACCTGCCCGGTAACGGTGGACGGGTCGTCGTAAGCACGGGAGCCCTCCGCGTGCTCACGCCCGGCGAGTTCGGCGCCGTGGTCTCGCACGAACTCGGACATCGTCACGGACGCCACGGGGCACTCCTCATCCCCTTGCAAGCGCTCTCGCCTTTCGTGGCCTTCCTACCCCTCGCACGACGAGCGCCTGGCACGATACGCACGTATCTGGAAATGACCGCCGACGACTTTGCGCGCGAGCACGGTTCGAGCGACGCGCTACGCAGCGCCCTCGAAAAGTCCGTGTTCTTCCACCGGCCCCCGCTCGGTACTTTCGGCATGCACGACGGCGTGGTCGAACGCCGGCTACGCCGACTGAGTCTTTCCACCGTGCCCGTGTTCGACCAGGCAGCAATCGTGCTCGCCGTGGGAGGTTCCTGCTCACTACTGTGGACCCTCCTGATGAGTCGTTAGGTCGCCACCGAATCACCCACCGCACTCAGCGCACAGTGTAACGAAGTCCGATCGGTTCTCTCACCGCTCGTACGCGCAGCGTGGCCTGCAAGACGAGACCAATGACGTGGCCCACCATCATCACGGTGCCCCAGATCATCATGATCAGTCCACCGTTGTGGATGTCGACGATTGTCACCATGGCCATGCGCATACCCGTGTCGCTCAACGACGCCGACGTCGAGGACCAGAGCACTAGGCCCGTTGTCGCGATGACCGGCAGGGCGAGCACCGTATAGGTCAGACGTTGTTGATCACCCATAACGCGGTGCATCCCATAGACCGGGGTCCAGAACCAGACGCCCACGACCAGAAATGAGAACAGTTCAAGGTAGTGGCCACCGGACTGGCTCATCACCCAACTACCGAGCGGAGTGAGATGGTACAGCGGAACGAGCACCGTGAAAGCGAGAAAGCCGAGCGTCGCGAACGGCCTACTCATGGGAATGTTGACGGCGGTCGCGACGAGAGGCGCGATGACCAAGATGACGAGTAGGTGCTCGATCATGTGGCTGCGGTAGCTCATCATGGCGAGTCGCTGTACGTCCGAGGAGAGGAGCAGCACCGTTCCAACGAGAGCACTCACCAGACACGATTTCTGACGCCTGGAGAAGCGCGCCCACACCGCGAATAACGCGACCGCACCCACCACGGCAACCACGAATGCAACGCTGGTGACGTGCCACGAACGCCAGTTAGGCCACGACGATCCGTTGACGTTCATCCTCATCATCGGAGAACTCTCGTAGAGTGCGTGAACCGTCACGTTCGCGCACCCAGCCCTTCGATCCTCACACCGAAGTCCATAAGGCGAACAATCCTACCGTCTCGCTAGGTCGCTAACGTTGCGCGATAGAAGTAACACGACTACATCTTCATGTTCATTGAGGTCATATGGAAGTGCAATCCCTTGGGTGCCGCCACCACCTTGGCCTCAATGGTCGTTGAACTCGCGTTCTGGAAATTACTCCACTTGAGCACGAGAGGAACGGTTGCTCCTTTCACCAGGGCCGAGTGCAACCTGCTGAGCATGGCTCCTTGATACTTCAACGCCAGTTTCTGGACGTGACCGGGCTCTATGAATATATTGGCCAGCCAGGCCATTGCGTGGTTGCCCTGACACATGTTCTGGTCGTAGTAGATCATGGACATACCCGAGACCGGCGAGGACACCGAGGTCAGAGAAATCGGCCCCTTCGAATTGTTGGTGATGGTCAGCACGACCGCCGACTCCCCGTCCGCTCGCGCAGCGGTTACCGTCGCGTCGGCGACAACAACCTTGCTGGACGAGGCCGCTCCAACTGGCAGAGCCGCGAAGGCGGGGCCCACCGCGAGCGCGGCGGTCGCGACCAGAGCCAGAATTCTCCTCACGCCTGGATACTACTCGTGGTAGTACACGAGACCCACGCCGCCGTCGACCGGTCAGCGCCGCGCGAGCGAGATCCCCAGGAGCAGGTCGGGCGTCGTTTCTTCGAGAAGTCGATCCTTGGAAGATCGGGGATTAACCAGGTCGAGGCTGTATGGTTCTGGTCACGTGGCCCGGGCCACGTTAAAGGAGACCCCACCATGACGTTGACCACACGTACGCACACGAGCCGCGCGTTGCTTCGCTGGGTTGCAACCCGTGCTCTGGTCGTCGGTTTCGTGATTTTGAGCACGCTGTTAGTTCCGTCGCTCGCCCAAGCTTCGTCGCCGGCCTCCAGTCCGCTCCAGGGTCGACACGTCGCCAAGATCGCGAGGACGTCGTCGGTCTGTGGCAAGGTGAGCGCCGCCCAGGTCTCGGCGCTCATTGGCTACAAGGTCCCCGCGGGAACCTTCAGCTCCTTTAAGGTCAAGCCCACCAAGGAGAACTTCGAGATCTCGGGAACCGACACGACGTGCACCTACGGGGCCGAAACGAGTATGGCGACGATTCTTAAGGCCGTAACTCTCACGTACGAAACGATCTCCAAGCCGCTTACCCCGACCCAGATGCAGGAATCGCTCGCGAAGACCAGTTCGGTCGCCCACTTCACCTTCAGCACCTACAACGGCTTGGGCGTGCAAGCCTTCTACTTCAAGTTGACCGAAGAAGGCATCACTGGACAAGGCATCACAGGCGTCAAAAACGGCACGACGTTCTTCGGGGCGAGCGTAGAGTCTAAGTCCGTTTCGGAGTCGACCATCGCCGCGCTCGCCAAACTAGCGGAGGATCTCTAGGCAAGAGCCGAACCGAACCTTCGATCTCTCACTTAGCAAATAGCCAGTGGGAGAATTGACATCGGACCCTAAGGGCCCTCGTATGTGCTCTGACGGCCATCTGTTACATTGCGATCGTGTCGGTCGTCACGACGTCGGGTCTTTGTGCCGAGTAGTTGCAAGACCCGCACGCCCGCATCGTCGACGAGGAGAAGTCATGACCAAAGCCAGTCCGAGCGCCTCCTATTCGGTGACGATGAGAGTCGCCATCGTGAACCCATCACTGATCGGATTGGTCGCGACCGCAGTGAGCGACGCGGGAGGAGCGGTGACCGCACTGGATGTCGTCGAGCCAAATACGCGACACATGATCGTGGACATCACGTGCAACGCCGCGGACGACGGACACGCCGAACTCCTCAAGTCCGCGGTCGACGCGCTCGAGGGCGCGAGTGTCCAAGCTATCAGCGACCGAACGTTCTTGCTTCATCTAGGTGGTGTCATCTCGGTCGAACCGAAGGTTTCGCTCAAGACTCGCGACGACCTCTCGATGGCCTACACGCCAGGCGTCGCTCGCATCTCGACGGCCATCGCGAAGGACCCGACGTTGGCGCGCAACCTCACCATCAAGCGCAACAGCGTCGCGGTGGTGACCGATGGATCGGCGGTCCTCGGTCTGGGCAATATTGGCCCTGCGGCCGCGTTGCCGGTCATGGAGGGCAAAGCGTTGCTTTTTAAACGTTTCGGGGGCATCGACGCGTGGCCCGTCTGTCTGGCGACCCAGGACGTCGACGAGATCGTGCGCATCGTCGAATGCATCGCGCCGGTCTACGGCGGGATAAATCTCGAAGATATTTCGGCACCGCGATGCTTCGAAGTGGAGGCACGCTTGCGTGATCTACTAGACATCCCCGTCTTTCACGATGACCAACACGGCACCTCCACGGTGGTCTACGCCGCACTTCTTAACGCGCTGCGCGTAGTGGGAAAGTCCATGGCGGACATTCGTGTCGTCGTGCTCGGCGTCGGCGCCGCGGGCGTGGCGATCAGCAAACTGCTGCTGATCGAAGGAGTCGGTGACATTATCGGCGTGAACCGCAACGGCATTCTCTCGGCTACTGACACCCGCCTCGACGACCCACGTCGATGGTTGGCCGAGAACACCAACAACGAGAAGCGAACGGGATCACTGGCGGACGCTCTAGTCGGCGCCGACGTGCTCATCGGCGTCTCCGGTCCCAATCTCGTCACCGAAGAACACCTCAAAGCCATGGCCAAGGACTCCATCATCTTCGCCCTCTCCAATCCCGATCCAGAGATCGACCTCGCAATCGCGCGCAAGTACGCCGCCATCGTCGCTTCGGGTCGAAGCGACGAGCCAAACCAGATCAACAACGTCCTGGCTTTTCCTGGCATCTTCCGAGGATTACTCGACGGCGGCGCGCGTCGGGTGAGCGAGGAAGTAGAGATTGCCGCGGGACGAGCCATCGCCGCCCTGGTGAAGGACGACGAACTCTCACCTGATTACATCGTGCCCACGGTGTTCAACCCAAATGTCGTCACCACCGTCGCGGCCGCGGTGGAAAGCGTTCTTCGGGCCCGGTAGAAGGTCGGTCGGTGCGTTTCGACTTCGCTCGACTGATTTCGCTGCACGGCGTGGATTCCCTTATGTCAACGTCCAACGTCACCCGATAAGACTGTCTCGAGGACGGGCGGGCCGTCTCGCCCGATCTAGTCCGAACCTCCAGTCGCTGCGCGCTGAAGAC
>JBEKWQ010000124.1:0-5479 GCA_049512875.1 Acidimicrobiales bacterium | reverse complement strand
AAAGGACGTGGTGCGCGATGGTGAGCGCGTAGCCCTCGCCGGGAGCGGGCGTGCCGTAGCCCGGGCCACTGGGTGGGGCGGGTGAGCGTTGTAAGCCCGCCTTGGGGGTGCGGGCAAGTTCGGCCGGCGCGGTGGGCATCGTCGCGCGCACCTCACTCGCGAAAGGAACGGGGGCGAACGTCGGTTGAGTCACGCTTCGAGACTACCGCCGAACGACCACTACACCCGAGCGAGCCAACTCTCGTACTGGGGTAGTTTTCCCCGCACGGCCTGGTTGTAGACACCTTGTATCTCGAGCGTGATCGGTCCCGGCTTACCCTCACCAACGACGCGGTCGTCGACCGAGGCAATCGGTACGACCTCGGCGGCGGTGCCGGTGAGGAACGCTTCGTCGGCCACGTAGAGATCGTCGCGGCGCATCGCCTCGAAGTGAACCTGGTAACCCAGGTCGTTGGCGATCCGGTGGATGCTCGACAACGTCACCCCGCGCAGGGCACCCGACTCGGACGGCGGGGGACTCACGAGGTAGCCGTCGCGCACGATGAACAGGTTCTCCCCCGTGCACTCCGAGACTTTTCCGTCGGCGCCAAGCATGATCGCCTCGTCGTAGCCTGCTTTGATCGCTTCGACCTTGGCGAGGCCGGAATTGACGTAACCACCCACGGTCTTAGACGCCGTGGGCATCGCGTTGGGCGCGTGACGAACCCACGAGGAGATCTTCATGCGCACGCCGTTCTTCGCGCCCTCGTCACCGAGGTACGCCCCCCAGGGCCACACCGCGATCGCCACGTTGACCGGCGAGGGCAGCGGGTTCACGCCCATCTCGCCGTAACCGAGGAAGACCAGTGGACGGATGTAACAACCATCTGGCACGTCGTTCACCCGCACCGTCTCCTTGGTCGCTTCGACCAACTCCTCGAGCGAATACGGCACGTCGATCATCAGGATCTTGCAGCTATTGAGCAGGCGCTTGGTGTGCTCTTCGAGACGAAAGACCGCGAGGCCCTTATCGGTCTTGTACGCACGAATACCCTCGAAGGCCCCGGTGCCGTAGTGCAGGGTGTGGGTCAGTACGTGGGTGGTCGCCTTGTCCCAGTCGACGAGTGCGCCGTCCATCCAGACCTTCTTCGTGGGCGTGATTGGCATTTACAAACTCTCCATTAGTTGTGTGGTGATCCCGGCGGTACCCAAACTGGCAACGTCTCCCTTGAATTCTTGCACGCTGCGAGCGATGCGCGAGGCCGCCTCGTGTTCGCCGAGGTGTTCGAGCATCAGCACCGCCGAGGAGACCGCAGCCAGTGGATTGGCTTTGCCCGTTCCCTCGATGTCGTGCGCCGCCCCGTGCACTGGCTCGAAGAGCGACGCGCCAGTGCGCGCGGGATTGAGATTGGCACTGGCGGCGTAACCAATGCCCCCGGTGACGGCCCCGGCGAGGTCCGAAAGGATGTCGCCAAAGAGATTGTCAGTCACGATGACCCCGTAGCGTTCGGGGCATTCGACCAGGTAGATGCAGGCGGCGTCCACGTGGTTGTAATCGACCTCGACCCTCGGGAAGGCCGCGGAAAGTTCGCGTACCACACGACTCCAGAGGTCGCCAGCGAACGTGAGGACATTGGTCTTGTGAACGAGCGTGAGTTTCGCCCGCTCCAGGGCCGCGGCGCGCTCGAAGGCGTAGCGCACGCAGCGTTCAACGCCGAAGCGCGTGTTCACCGAACCCTGGGTCGCGACCTCGTGGGGGGTGCCGTAGCGCAGCACACCGCCCTCACCGGCGTAGGGCCCCTCGGTATTCTCGCGCACGATTGCGAACTCACAGCCCTGGGCGAGTGATCCCTCGACGCCTCGAAAGGGCCGATAATTGATGTAGAGGTCCAGTCCGAATCGAAGACGAAGGAGCAAGCCTCGTTCGAGCACGCCGCCGGGAATGCGCGTATCGCCAATAGCGGGACCGATCGCCCCGAGGAGGATAGCGTCGTAGCCCCGCAGCTCCTCGAGGGTCGCGTCGTCCAACACGAAACCATCCCTGAGATAGCGCGCGGCGCCGAGTTCGAAGGGCGTGGCGTCAATCAAAACGCCGGCGGCCCTTACGACCTTGAGCGCGGCGTCGGTGACCTCGGGTCCAATTCCGTCACCGCCGAGCACGGCCACGCGATGGGTGCGCTGGTTCATTGCTCGTCGTCTCCTCGTTTCGTACCATTTTGGTCGCTGATACGTCGTCGTGGCAAACTCGAGGTCAATTCAGTGCCACGCCATCGTTAGAATTGGGACTTCTCCACTAGTTGAGGTAACCCCATGGCGGTCGAAATCCACCGCATCACCCAAGAAACTCTGGACAAACTGAAGGCCGAGTACCTCGAGCTGACGACCGTCGGACGAACCGAGATTGCGCGCGTCATCGAGTCGGCGCGACTCTTGGGCGACCTCAGTGAAAACGGCGACTACCACGCCGCCAAGGACACGCAGGGAAAGATGGAGTCGAGAATCCGCCAGATTGACAACGTGATCAGAAACCACGAGATCGTCGAACGCGACAGGAACGCCGACGTGGTCCAACACGCCTCCATCGTCAAGGTCGTCTACGAAGGCGACGACGAGGCCGATTTCCAAGAATTCTTCATCGGCTCGATCGAGGAGAAGCCCGAGGGTGTCCTCGTCGCTTCACCGACCTCGCCCCTCGGTGCCGCGCTACTCGAGCGCCGAGTGGGTGAGACCGTCGAGTACGAGGCCCCGTCGGGAGTGCTACGAGTACGCATCGTGGGGCTTCGTTGACCGTGGCGGGACAGACGCTCTTCGAGAAGATCTGGAACAGCCACGTCGTGGCGTCACCCGAAGGTGAACCAACGCTGCTCTACATCGACCTGCACCTGGTCCATGAGGTCACGAGCCCCCAGGCCTTTGACGGATTACGTTTGAACGGCCGCCGGGTACGTCGTCCGGACCGCACCCTCGCCACCGCGGACCACAACGTTCCCACCGACCCGATCTCCACGCCGGTCAAAGACCCGGTTTCACGACGTCAGCTCGAGGCGCTCGAGGAGAACTGTCACGAGTTCGGTATCACCGTCTTTCCCCGCGGGCACGAGAATCAGGGCATTGTCCATATCATCGGGCCCGAGCTCGGCGTGACCCAACCTGGCATGACGATCGTGTGCGGCGACTCGCACACGTCCACGCACGGAGCCTTCGGCGCGCTCGCCTTTGGAATCGGAACGAGCGAGGTGGAACACGTTCTGGCGACCCAAACCCTCCCCCACCAAAAGGCCAAGACAATGGCCGTCACGCTGCGAGGTAAGGCGCCCGCCGGCGTGAGCGCCAAGGACATCGTGCTCGCCATCGTCGGACGACTGGGCACCGGTGGAGGGGCCGGGCACGTGCTCGAGTATCGCGGTGAAGCCATCACTGATCTTTCGATGGAAGGTCGTATGACCGTCTGCAACATGAGTATCGAGGCCGGCGCGAGAGCGGGACTGGTGGCGGTGGACGAGACGACCATTGACTACCTGCGCGGACGTCCCGGCGTGCCCGAAGGTGAGGCCTTCGAACGACTCGCCGATCACTGGCGCACCATGGTCAGTGACGATGATGCCGTCTTTGACGAAGAAATTGTTATCGAGGCGAGTGAACTAGTGCCGTACGTGACCTGGGGCACCAATCCCGCCCAAGTGGTGGCGCTCGACGGTGTCGTGCCTTCACCCGACGAATACGACGATCCCGACGAGAAGAATTCGACCGAGCGCTCACTCGCGTACATGGGTCTCACGCCCGGCGACGCGATTCGATCGATTCCAGTCGACGTCGTCTTCATCGGTTCGTGCACCAACGCACGAATCGAAGACCTACGAGCCGCCGCCGCGGTCGCCCAAAACCACCACGTGGCAACGAACGTACGCGCTCTGGTGGTGCCCGGTTCGCACCGGGTCAAGCGTCAAGCCGAAGTAGAAGGACTCGACGAGATATTCCTCGCCGCAGGATTCGAGTGGCGTGAACCAGGTTGTTCGATGTGCCTCGGGATGAATCCCGATCAACTCGGACAGGGCCAGCGCTGCGCGTCCACGTCGAACCGAAATTTCGAAGGCCGCCAGGGCCGCGGCGGCCGTACCCACCTGGTCTCACCGGTGGTCGCCGCAGCGACGGCAATCCTCGGCCGCTTCGCCTCGCCCGAGGACGTGCTCGCGTGAAACCAGTGCGCGTCATCGAAGGTCGAGCGGTCCCCCTCGGACGCTCGGACGTGGACACCGACCAGATCATCCCCTCGGACTGGTTAAAGAGAGTCGAGCGCACCGGCTTCGGTCGCGGACTCTTCAGCGAATGGCGCGACGACCCCGGCTTCGTCTTGAACGACCAGAGATACGTCGGCGCGAACATTCTCGTCGCTGGTCCGCGTTTCGGGACCGGTTCTTCTCGCGAACACGCGGTCTGGGCCCTCATGGACTACGGCTTCGCCGCCGTGGTCGCGCCGTCCTTCGGGGACATCTTTCGTACTAACTCATCCAAGCAAGGACTCGTGATCGTCCAGTTGGCCCAAGATGACGTCGACGAACTGACCCAACTCGTTACGCAGGACTCGACGCGCCTGGTGATCATCGACGTTGAAGAGTTGAAGGTCGAGGTGCCCGAAACGGGCTGGCAGCGCACGTTCGTTCTCGATCCGATGATTCGCGAGAGGCTCCTGAACGGTTGGGATGACATCGGACTCACGATGCGCCGTGAAGCGTCCATCACCGCCTACGAGGGTCGCTCGAACGCTCCCACCGTCGACGGCGTCTTTGACGAGGCGGGCCACGTCATCGCCCATTGAAGTCTCGTTGGTCCTTCCGGTGACCTTGGTCACTGGCAAACTGCTCGCGCACGACCCATAATCAACCCATACTGGAAACTGAGGGACCCGTCGCCAGGGAAGGGGAACGATGACCGATGCCGTGAGCTCTCGAACGAATCCCGACATCGGCGGTGAGGTGACCAAACTTGGCGCCAAGCCCTACCCCGCCGAACTCGAATGCGACATCGTGACCGTGACCGGCGTGAAGTTGCACATGCGCCCCATTCGACCCGACGACGCGCAAAGTCTCGTGAACTTCCATCTCCTACTCTCCTCGGGCTCGATCTATCGGCGCTACTTCGCCGTGCACCCCGAACTCTCGCCCAAGGAAGTCGAGCACCTCACCACGGTGGACTACGCCGACCGATTCGCCTACATCATCGAAGACGGTGAGGAGTTAGTCGCCGTGGGCCGTTACGACCGGATTCCCAAGACGACTGACGCCGAGGTCGCGTTCCTCGTCACCGACCACTACCAACACCACGGCATCGGGATACTCCTGCTCTGGCACCTCGCGCGCGCCGCGAGACCCAACGGCATCACACATTTCGTAGCCGAGACCCAGGCGGACAATCGTGGCATGCTCGGCGTGTTCCGTGACTCCGGCTACCCGCTCACTACGAGCATCGAGGACGAGATCGTCAGTCTTCGCTTCCCGATACA
>JBEKWQ010000123.1:0-5513 GCA_049512875.1 Acidimicrobiales bacterium | reverse complement strand
GTGGTCGCGAGGGTGACCCGGGTGAGTTGTCGACCTTCCAGGGCGTGAGCTACTACTGGCACTTCGTCGACGTGGTCTGGATCGGTCTGTACTCGTCCCTCTTCTTGCTGAAGTAGTTAGAGCGTGACGTCTCCTCTCTTCAAGCGTGCCGTCGTATTCTCGTTCGCCGCTCTCGTGGGCGTCGGCCCGTTGCTCGTGTTCGCCAGCGTCTCGGGAGCCTCGAGTTCGCCGCACACCGCCTACCAGACCACGCGCAAGGATGCCGGTACGCCCAACTCGTCCAAGGTCACGGTGAATCCCACCACGGGCGTCGTGATCAGTTACGGCGACAAGTACATCACTTACAACGCGCCTTCGACAGCCCTCGTGACCCTGGGCCAGGCGCTCTTCTTGCAGAACTGCGCCTCGTGCCACGGCACCGAGGCCAACGGCGTGCCCGCGAATGGCACCAACGGCTCGTTCCCGGACCTGGTGGGACTCGGACCCGCGACCATCGACTTCTGGGTGGACTCGGGTCGCATGCCCGCCGCCGACGTACGCGCGGTCCAGGCCATTCGCCATACCCCGCGTCTTAACAAGGCCCAGGCCGTCGCGATCGCGGCGTGGGTGAACTCGCTCAATCCGAGTTACCCCGACATTCCGACCCCGCACTTGAAGAACGCCAACGTCTCGGACGGCGCGGCGCTCTTCGCGCTCAACTGCGCCTCGTGTCACACGATCGAAGGTGACGGCGACGCGCTGGCGAGCGACACCTTCTCTCCGTCGCTTCGAAACATCCCGGCCTTCGAAGTGGTCGAAGCGGTGCGCACCGGCCCGGCGAACATGCCCCGCTTCACCGGCAACCTGAGCGACCAGCAGGTTGACGACATCGTCGAGTACGTCACCACCGAGATCCAGCACCCCCAAAACCCTGGCGGCTTCGGACTCGGGGGACTGGGCCCGGTCGCCGAGGGCTTCGTCGGGCTCCTCTTGGGCGTGGGCATCTTGATCCTCCTCGCGTACTGGGTAGGAGAGCGCCAATGAGCGAGCACGACGAACTTCGCACGCCGGTCTCGCTCCAAGGCATCGCGGCCGACGATCCGCATCTCCAACCCGCGGCGCGCAATCCTCACCTGGTCGAGCGCGTCATCGCGGTCTGCTTCGTACTGGGTCTGCTCTTGGTGGCGGGCTTTGGCGCGTGCTACTGGGTGAACGCCAAGCCCTGGACGTTAGGGGCGACCATGGGTGGGGGACTGTTCTTCCTCGGTCTCGGCCTCATCGCCTGGGGTAAGTACCTCATGCCACGTGGACCCTTCGTCGAAGAGCGTCACGAACTCGCCAACTCCGACAGCGACCGCAACGCGTTGGCGGCCGCGATCGTCGAGCGAGGGGGAAGTGTCGTCAAGCGTCGCAAGATGCTCGCGGGGCTCTTGGGTGGCGGACTGGGCATTTTTGGCATTGTCGCGATGTTCCCGCTGCTGCGAAGTCTCGGACCGTTGCCCAAGGGGACCCTCTTCTCGACGGACTGGAAGAAGGGTACGTACCTGGTCGACATCTCGGGACGTCGCGTGCACGTCGGCGACCTCGCGATTGGTTCGATCGTGACGGTCTATCCGGCGGGCCTCGAGAACTCCGACCGCGGTCAGGCGGTGGACCAGACGGTGCTGATACGCATCTCGGACGAGAACTTCACCACCCAGAAGGGTCGTGAGACCTGGGGACCTTCGGGTTACCTCGCCTACTCGAAACTGTGCACGCACCTCGGTTGTCCGGTCGGGCTCTACGAGCAGGAATTGCAGTTGCTCGTGTGCCCGTGTCACCAGTCCATGTTCAACGTCACCAACGGGGCGCTCCCGCAGTTCGGACCGGCGCCGCGGCCGCTGCCGCAGTTGCCGTTGTACGTGGACGCGAGCGGCTACTTGCGATCTCAACGCGGCTACGACCAGCCGGTCGGTCCTGGATTCTGGGAGCGGGGTTCATCGCCCTCATGAGTAGCGACGTCGTGAACACCAAACGCGCGAAGCGTCAGGCGGCCGGTCCCTACGGCAAGGTCGGCAACGCCATCAACGAACTCGACGAGCGCTTGGGCGTCGCCAAGGGCGGCCGGACGTTCATGGACAAGATCTTCCCCGACCATTGGTCCTTCATGCTCGGCGAGATCGCTCTGTATTCATTCGTCGTACTGGTCATCACGGGCATCTTCTTGACGCTGTACTACATCCCGAGCACCGACCTCGTGACCTATCACGGTAGTTATCTTCCCCTCGATGGACAGCACGTCACCGAGGCGTACGCCAGTTCCGTGAACCTCTCCTTCGCGGTGCGCGGCGGGCTGTTGATGCGTCAGATGCACCACTGGGCTTGTGACATCTTCGTGGGCTCGATTGTGGTGCACATGGCGCGCGTGTTCTTTACCGGTGCGTTTCGCAAGCCCCGCGAACTCAACTGGACGATCGGCACGACGCTGTTGATCCTGGCGATCGTGAACGGTTTCCTCGGGTACTCGCTGCCCGACGACCTCGTCTCAGGCACCGGCATCCGCATCGCGTACTCGATCATCCTCTCGATACCACTCGTGGGTAGTTACCTCGGCTTTTGGGTTTTCGGGGGCAACTTCCCGGGCACGACGGTCATCCCGCGCTTTTACATCCTGCACGTGTTGATCGTGCCGCTCATCATCATCGGTCTCGTGGGCGCGCACCTCTTCTTGCTCGTGCGCCAGAAGCACACGCAGTTCCCCGGTAAGGGTCGCACCGAGAAGAACGTCGTGGGCACCCCGATGTTCCCGGTCTTCATGGCCAAGACCACGGGCTTCTTGTTCGTGGTCTCGGGCGTGATCGCCTTGCTGGGCGCCTTCGCCCAGATCAACCCGATCTGGCAGTTCGGTCCCTACACCGCGTCGCGAATCTCCTACGCGGTCCAGCCGGACTGGTACATGGGTTTCCTCGACGGGGCGCTGCGAATATGGCCGTCGTGGTCGTTCAGTAGCTTTGGCCACACGATCCCCTTCGAGGTCTTGGTTCCCGCGGTGCTGCTACCCGGGCTGATCTTTAACATCGCCTACGTCTGGCCCGCGATCGAACGCAAGTTCACCAAGGACACCGCACTGCATAACCTGCTCGATCGGCCGAGCGACCGACCCAAGCACACCGCGGTGGGCGTGGCGACCCTGGCGTTCCTCGGCATGTTGTTCATCGCGAGTTCGACCGACGTGATCGCGAATTTCTTTCGCCTCCCGCTCAACGAGGTCCTGTGGGCCATGCGCATCCTCGTGATACTCTCGCCCTTCGTCGCCTACCCGATCACCTGGAAGATCTGCAAGGAAGTCCAGGTGCTGCACGGTGGGGGCAAGCGAAAGACCGCCAACGTGGTGACGCGCACCGCACAAGGCGAGTACGTGGCGACGCCCGCGCCCAAGTACGTTGATGACGAGCATCAGGAACTCGACGCGACTCCGGTGCCACGATTCATCGTGGAAGGCGACGAGTCCGGTTCGAGCGGGGTCCGCGTCGCGGACCGGTAGTTCCTCGCTCGTGAGCCGTCGACTGCGCACGAACGAACATCCGTGACCCCTTCGTCGGCCCGCCACGCTCGGCGATCGTCGAAACCCTCGCGCCCGCCACGTTGGACGCTGCTCGTGGTTCCCGTTCTCTTGCTCGGCCTCGTGCTGGTGCTGGTGGGCGAGGGGGGTGTCGTGACGACGACCACCACCACCACGACGACGGTCCCACTCTCGCGAGCCCAGCCGGGCTGGACGGTCGCGAGCTCCTCGGCGCGCGGGGTGATGGTCGACTATAGGGACGAGAACGTGGGGGGCACGGTCTTTCGGGTCCTGCGCCTTCGTGCGCGTACGACGCTGTTGCGTTGGCACGGCGGTTCGCTCGACCCGCCGGGCGTCGCGACACTGCCGCCTGACGCCGGGCCCTCGATTGACTGGGCCTCCGAAGGTCGCGCGGGCGTCGTCGCGGTCTTTAACGGGGGGTTCAAGAAGTCGGCCTACGCGGGTGGCAGCGCGAGCGACGGGGTGACCCTCGTTGCCCTCGTGCCCGGCGACATGACCCTCGCGATTAACGCGGCGGGTCACTGGGCCATGGGTATCTGGGGGTCCAAGGGCTTCCCTTCCGCGGGCTTTGGCGCGATTTCCTATCGGCAGAACCTCGGTCCGCTGATCTTTCACGGCGCCTTGACCACGGCGACGAGCCCGGCCGACTTTCGAGCGTGGGGTTCGGTCTATCCGAGCGGCTCCTTGACCTCGAGGTCAGGGCTCGGCGTCGATAAGCGGGGCAACCTGCTCTACGCCGCCGCCATCGGCAAGGTCGACGTCGCCCAATTGGCGACCGCGCTGTTGCGCGCTGGAGCGGTGACCGCGATGGAACTCGACATCAACCCGTTCTGGCCAGTCCTTGGTGCCGCACGCACTGCGTTGCACGCCCCGGGTGCGTTCCCGGTCCAGCTCGCGTATTCCGAGCACGACCCGAGCATCTACGAGACTGGCTGGCAACGTGACTTCTTCGTCGCGATGGCCGAACCGGGACCTTGGGCGTGTACTTGGGCGAGCCCAGGACTGCGACCCGGAGTTTCTGGCGCCCAGGCCCAACCGTTGGCCCTCGTCGGCCCGCAGTGTCGAGCCAAACTGCGCGAACTCGCCGCGAGGAATCACGCCACCACGACGACGAAGTAGCGGGTACCTGAATGTTCGTCAATTCTCATAAGGTGACTAGATGAGTACACCGATTGCCCCCCCTGAACTCGCGAAAACGCTGGGCGCGCTGCGCACCTCGGGTTTCGTGGACCAGTCCGTTCGTGAAGAGATTCGCGCCAACCTCGAGCAGCGTCTCGCCGAGGGCCGCCCGCTCAGCTCGGCGGTACTCGGTTACGAGGACTCGGTGCTGCCCCAACTCGAGACCGCGCTGCTCGCCGGTCACGACATCATCCTGCTCGGTGAGCGTGGTCAGGCCAAGACGCGCATGATCCGCTCACTGGTTGAATTGCTCGACGAGTGGCTGCCCATCGTTGAGGGTTCTGAGGTGCGCGACAATCCCTTTGCGCCGATCTCGGCCTACGCCATTGACCTGGTGGCGCAGCAGGGCGACGAGACGCCAATTTCCTGGGTGCACCGGTCGCGTCGTTTCGCCGAGAAGCTCGCCTCGCCGGACACCTCGATGGCCGACCTCATTGGCGAGGTCGACCCAATAAAAGTTGCCGGCGGTCTCTTCCTCGACGACCCCCGCGCCCTTTCCTACGGTCTCGTGCCTAAGTCGAATCGCGGCATCTTCGCGATGAACGAATTGCCCGACCTTTCCGAGCGCATCCAGGTGGGCCTGCTCAACGTGCTCGAGGAACGTGACGTTCAGATCCGCGGCCACCTCGTGCGCCTCGACCTGGACGTGTTGGTGGTGGCGACCGCGACCCCCGAGGACTACACCAACCGCGGTCGCCTCATCACGCCCTTAAAGGACCGCTTCGGTTCTCAGATCCGCACGCACTACCCCTACGAGATCTCGACCGAGATCGAAATCGTCCGCCAGGAGGCG
>JBEKWQ010000122.1:0-5515 GCA_049512875.1 Acidimicrobiales bacterium | reverse complement strand
TGGTGTCGAAGCTGCTGCCATCACGGCCAAGCGGGTGAAGAATCCGCGCACCAACGTGCTTCGAGCTTCGGTCATCGGTACCGTCGCCAGCGCGTTCCTCTACGTCTTGGTCACGGCGGTGGTCATGGGCCTCGTCGCTCACCACACTCTGGTCAATACCGGATCTCCCTTCGTGAACGCTTTTCAGACCATGTTCCCCCACAGCGCGTGGGCCGGTCAGTTCGTCGCGGGTGTCGCGGTGGTATCCGGTCTTGGAGCGTTGATCGCCTGGACGTTGATCGTCACCGAGACTTCGCGCGCCATTGCCCAAGACGACTTGTTCCCGCGACCCTTCGCATGGTCCGATAAGAGGGGTACGGCCTGGTTCGGCATCCTTGTGGGCACCGCGTTACCGTCGCTGTTGATGCTCTGGCGTTACTCGACGAGTTCTGGTCTGACGGTCTTTACGTACCTCGTGGATCTGAGCGTGGTGACCGTCGCCATCCCGTATTTCTTCTCGGCGATTGCCCAGTTGACGTTCCTCGTCTCCAAGCGTCGCCACGTCCAGGGTTGGCAGTTGGCTCGTGACCTCTGCGTCGCGGGCGCCAGTGTGCTGTTTTCCATGTGGGTGACTTTCGCCTCGGGCTACCAGGTCGTCTACCAGGCGCTCGTGGTGCTGCTCGCTGGGCTCGTCCTCTACGCGTTCCTCAATGCACGTCGTCAGGGACTCGGCGAGATCGACATCCCCGTGGACCTGCCCGATGAGGTTCCCGCCTCGTGGCACGCCGAAGTGATGGCGCAGACGGACGTGAAACCTGCGAAGGAACCCAAGAACGACAAGGGCACCAAGCCCAAGAAGTAAGAGCGAAGAGGTAGTGCAATGACACTCCACGTAGATTCAGAAGTTGGCCAACTCAAGCAGGCGATACTGCACCGACCAGGTCTCGAACTTTCGAGGCTCACTCCGTCGAACATCCAGAGTCTTCTCTTTGACGACGTGCTCTGGGCGAAGAAGGCGCGCGAGGAGCACGACGCCTTCGCCCAGGCGATGCGTGACAAGGGCGTCAAGGTGCACCTGTTCGGAGATTTGCTCGCCGATGTGCTTTCCCTCGACGACGGAAGGGCCTTCGTGCTCGACTCGCTGTGTAGCGACGACCAGATCGGTCCGTCACTCGTGAAACCCGTGCGTCAGCTGCTCAACGACCTCGACGGCGAGAAGTTGGCGGAGTTCCTCATCGGAGGCATCTTGAAGGCAGATTTGAAGCCGCTCAGTCCCAAGAGTCTCACCTGGGACCAGTTACGGGCCGACGACTTCATCTTGCCGCCGCTGCCGAACACGCTGTTCCAACGCGACAATTCGTGTTGGATCTACGGCGGGGTCACGATCAATCCCATGGCCAAGGCGGCTCGCAAACGCGAGTCCCTGCACACCAGGGCGGTCTACCGCTACCACCCGGTCTTCAAGGACGAGAAGTTCGAAGTGCTGCTCGACGCCGAGGTCGTCAACCATCAGGCCACCATCGAGGGTGGCGACGTACACATCTTGGGTCACGGGACGGTCATGATCGGCATGGGCGAGCGCACGACGCCGATCGCCGTGGAGATCCTGACTCGACGGCTGTTCGAGACTGGTCAGGCCACTCGCGTGATCGCGATCGAACTACCCCACAGCCACGCCTTCATGCACCTGGACACGGTGATGACCATGATCGACCGCGCGACGTTCGTGCTCTACCCGTACTTCGACAAGAACCTACGCAGTTGGACCATCACGCCGGATGACGAACCCGGGACCATCAACATGACCCAGAACGATGACCTGTGGGAGACGTTGGCCCAGGTCCTCAAAGTCGATCGCGTGACCGTCCTCACCACCGACGAGGACGTTCGCGCCGCCGAACGCGAGCAGTGGGACGACGGAACGAACTTCCTCGCCGTGGCCCCCGGGGTCATCATGGGTTACGACCGCAACGTCGCGACCAACACCATGTTGCGTAAGAACGGCATTGAAGTGGTCTCCATCGACGGTAGTGAACTCGGCCGCGGTCGCGGCGGCCCGCGCTGCATGACCTGTCCCATCGAGCGAGAGAGTGTCCAATGAAGAAGACCGAGGTGATCACCGGCCTAAGGGGCCGCAGTCTGTTAAAGGACGCTGACCTCACCAAAGAGGAATTCATGGCGCTGCTCGACTTGAGTGATCGCCTGCGCCGAGAGAAGTGGTCGGGCACCGAGAAGAAACTCCTCAAGGGCAAGAACATCGCGCTGATCTTTGAAAAGGCCTCCACCCGCACGAGGTCAGCCTTTGAAGTGGGAGCTCACGACCAGGGGGCCAACACGACCTACATGGGGCCCGAAGAGACCCAGTTGGGCCATAAGGAGAGCGTCAAGGATACCGCGCGCGTGCTCGGACGCATGTTCGACGGCATCGAGTTCCGCGGCTTCGCCCACCACGACGTCGAGTTGTTGGCGGAGTTCTCCGGGGTGCCGGTGTGGAACGGACTCACCGATCAGTGGCATCCGACTCAGTTGCTCGCGGACATGCTCACCATCCGTGATCACACCGTCAAGCCCCTCGAACAGGTGGCTCTCACCTACGTGGGCGACGCGCGAAACAATACGGCGAACTCCCTGTTGTGCGCGGGGGCGCTGCTGGGTCTGGACGTGCGAATTGGCGCTCCGACGTCTCTTCAGCCCTCCAAGGAAGTCCAGGCGATCGCCCAGCAACTGGCGCAGTACTCGGACGCGAGGATCCTCATCACGGACAACGCGCAAGAAGCCGTCGTGAATACGGACTTCATCTACACCGACGTCTGGGTCTCGATGGGCGAGCCCATCGATTCCTGGGCCGAGCGGATCAAGTTGTTGTTGCCCTACCAGGTCAACGAGGCCTTGGTGAAGGCCTCGAAGAATCCCGACGTCCGATTCCTGCACTGCCTACCGGCACTTCACAACACCGACACCGACCTGGGCGCCGAGCTGGACACGAAGTACGGCGTCAGCGCGTTAGAGGTCACCGATGAGGTCTTCGAATCCAAGACCTCCATCGTCTTTGACCAGGCCGAGAACCGTTTGCACACCATCAAGGCGATCATGGTCGCCACGTTGGCGGGAGTTTGACATTCTCATCGTCGCGGCACTAGGCGGAAACGCACTCCTCCAAAGAGGTGAGAAGCCCGCCGCCGAAATCCAACAGCACCACGTCGAGGACGCGGTCAAGCAATTGGCCCGCATCTGTGATGGCAACGAGATCATCGTCACCCACGGGAACGGACCCCAAGTCGGGATGCTGGCGCTCGAGAGCGCGAACGATCCGGTGCTCGACCACCCGTTTCCCTTCGACGTGCTCGGCGCGCAAACCCAGGGCATGATCGGCTACTGGCTGGTCCAGGCCCTCGGCAACGTCCTGCAGCGACGGGTCGTCGCGGTCCTCACTCAGACGATCGTCGACACGAACGACCCCGCGTTCGTCGCGCCCACGAAATTCGTCGGCCGCGGTTACTCCAAGGACGAGGCGCGACGTCTCGGTGGGGGCACGTGGGCCCTCAAGCAGGATGGTGAACTCTGGCGACGCGTGGTCGCGTCGCCCGAACCCATGGAAGTGGTCGAACTGGCGACGATTCGTGACCTGGTCGCCGCGGGCACGATCGTCGTCTGCGCCGGCGGTGGAGGGATTCCTGTGGCCCGTGACAAGAAGGGTCACCTCGAAGGGGTGGAAGCCGTCATCGATAAAGACCTCGCCGCGGCGTTAATTGCGCGCGACGTGAACGCGGACGCGCTGTTGTTGCTGACCGACGTACCCGCGGTCCTCGCGGACTACGGTCTTGTCACGCAGCATCCCCTCGACAAGGTGACCGTCGAGGAACTGCGTTCGATGAGCTTCGCGGCCGGTTCGATGGGGCCCAAGGTCGAAGCGGTCTGCCGGTTCGTCAAGGCGACCGGAAAACACGGATCCATCGGGACTTTTGACGACGCCCCGGGCCTCTTAGACGGTTCAGCGGGGACGACGGTCGTTCCCTGAGTTTGCGCCGCGCCCGTCGCTGGTAACTAGATTTGTCCCCATGTCAGACACTGTGCTCGTCACCGGGGGTACGGGTTTCATAGCCCAACACTGCATCCTTCAACTGCTCGACGCGGGCTATCACGTGCGCACGAGCGCACGCTCGAAAGGTCGTGCGGCGGAGTTGTCGGCCGTCCTGTCGCCCCACCTCGCCTCGGGTTCTACCCTCGAGGGCCGATTCAGCGTCGTCGAAGCGGACCTGACGAGTGACGCAGGTTGGGATGACGCCGTCGCTGGTTGTACGTACGTGCTGCACGTCGCCAGTCCTCTCTTCTTGAAGGTTCCCAAGGACGAGAACGAGATGATCGTGCCTGCGCGCGAGGGGACCCTGCGGGTGTTGCGCGCGTCGAGCCGCGCCGGGGTCAAGCGCGTCGTGATGACCTCCTCGGTGGCGGCGATCGCGTACGGCACGCCGAGGGATCACTTCTACACCGAAAAGGACTGGACGAACGTCGCCGGAGGCGACGTGGACCCGTACGCGAAGTCCAAGACCGTGGCCGAGCGGGCCGCGTGGGACTTCGTTGGCTCCTCGGAGAATATGTCCGCGATGGAACTGGCGACCATACTTCCCGGGCTCGTCCTCGGACCCGTGCTGTCGAGTCATTTCAGTTCCTCGGGCGAAGCCGTCAAGCGCATGATGAACCACGAGGTGCCTGGCATGCCCGACGTCTGGTTTCCTCCGGTGGACGTCCGTGACGTGGCCTGGTCGCACGTCACGGCGATGACGTTGCCCGCTGCTGGCGGCGAACGTTACATCTGCGCCGCGTCGGACTCGGTGCCGTTGCTCGCGATTGGCAAGATCCTCCACGAGCATTACGCCAGTCAGGGTTACAAGATCCCGCTGAGGAAGCTACCCAAGACCGCGGTGCGACTCGTGGCGCTTTTTGACCGAGACTTGAAGTTCATCATTCCCGAGATTGGCAAACCCCCTCACGTGGACGCCACCAAGATCAAGACACAGCTTGGTCTTGAGCCGCGCGACCTCAAGGAGATGACGCTCGCGATGGCGGACACGATGATCCAGTACGGGATCGTCAAGAAACACTGATCGAACCACCTTTATTCTCAGGCAACGGTGGGATTGTCCATCATCGAGATGCGCTCGCGAAGGCTCGCGAAGTGGGACTCGATGTCATCGAGGTCATTGGGCTCGGTCACTGATTCACGGGCGGTGCGTAGTACCATCTCGCCCTGGCGCAGCAATATTTCTCGTTGACTGGACGACCTCGTGGCGTCAACCACGGCGCGTAGGGAATCCAGGATGCGAATGATAACCGCTGGCATCCCGCTCGCCGCTTGTCGAATCTTGTCGAAGGCGCGGTTCACCATCTTCGGATAGGACCAGTCGGCGGTGATGAGCCGGACTCGACCTTCTTCGTCGCGGTAGACGCGTTCGGTGAGACTGCGACTCGATATGCGACTGAGACCTGAAGTGAGCCAATCGAGGCACGTGAGTGCGGTGAAAGTGTCGTTCACGGC
>JBEKWQ010000121.1:0-5525 GCA_049512875.1 Acidimicrobiales bacterium | reverse complement strand
CTGAGCCGCGGTGAGGGGTCGGTCGTGGGTCTCGACGAAGCCAACGACGACGTCCGCGCCCCGCTCGCGGCGCCGCCTGCCCTCGTCGAGCATACGAAACGTCTTTCCCACGCCCGGCGCCAGGCCCAGGTAGACGCGTAGGGTGCCTCGAGACATGGACTAAGTATCGTCGCTCGAGCTCGGGTGGGTCGCGCCTCGGCGTTCGTTGGCGAGCGCCCCCGCGGCCAGATTCGCCAAGGACACCGCGACCACGCGCCGATCGAGCGACACGGGCTCGCCCGGCGTCGGCGTGAGCACGAAACGACCAAACGCCTCGCCGCGCCACTGGGCGAGGATCTCGGCTCGGGGTCCGGGAATACCGAGTTCCTTGGCTGGCCATTGCAGGCCCACGTGCACGACCGTACCGTCGGCGATGATGCGCGCGTAGGGAAGACCCGACGGCGTGGACTCGAACGTGCACTCGCGAAGCATCAGTACGTCACGTAGGCACTGGCAGGCGAACTCAATGACCTGCGCAACCGTGACGTCACCGCCCACCATGACCGCCATCTGGTGCGTGGCTCGCACGTAGTCCGACTCCTGGCTGGCCCGTCGATACGAACGCCGATTGGCGGCCGCGAGTTCGTTCACGATCAGACCCACCGCCACGATGCAGATGGTCGTCTCAAGGTCCGGGCGGTGGCTGATGGTAAAGAAGTCGTAGGGCTTGGTGAGATAGAAATCGAACCAGATCGCCGAAGACGCAAGAGCGAGCACGCCGCACAGACGATTGCCGAGTATGGCAATGGCGGTGATCACGGCGAGGAAGGTCAACGCCGCCGCGGTGTTGGCAAAGGTGCCACGAAAGGGTACGAGCGCCAGAGCCAGGCCGAAGGGTACCAACAACGCCGCGACCCCCACCACGACGAGGCGGCGCTCACGAAAGCCCCGCCTCACCGTGGCGACGACGTCGAGCGGCGAACCCACGTTTCGCGCCTATTCCATCTTGGCGAGTGCCGTATTGAGCTGGAGGACGTCGATGTAACTCGTGCCGAGGAACCCGAACTGGGCGGAAGCTGTTTCCTTGGCGATGAGTGCACGCAGAACCTTGGGCGACAGCCCGGTGGCCTTGGCGACCATGGGGATCTGCACGATCGCGTCCTGCGCGGAGATGTCCGGGTCATAGCCACTGCCCGAGGTAGTAACCAGGTCCGGCGTCGGATTGACGCCTAGCTTGTGCCAGTACGCCACGAGCGCCTTGGTGTCAGCGAGCAACGTCTTGGAGCGGGGTCCAAGGTTCGTGGCTCCGGACTCGCCGTTCACGCCATTGGCGACGAGCGGGTTGTCGCCTCCCGAGACGTGATTCTTGGCGCTGGCGGCGTAGGGACCCGCGTCGTCGGGCCGTCCGTGAAAGAACTTGGGACTGGTCCAGTTCTGTCCGATCAACGTCGAACCATTCGCGGTGATCGAACCGTCCGCCTGGTGCTTGAAGAGCAACTGCGCAACTCCGGTACCGGCGAAGGCGTAGACGAAGCCGAAGAACACGAGGCAAATCACCGCCATCACTAGCGAACGTCGTAGATGTACGAGCATGTCAATCTCTCTTTAATAGGCGTGCAACGAAACGAGCACGAGGTCAATGAGTTTGATGAAAATGAAGGGGATGATCACGCCGCCCACGCCATAGATCCAGACGTTGCGTCGCAATATCGCCGCCGAGCCCGCGGCCCGGAACCGTACACCGCGTAGCGCCAACGGGATCAGCGCCACGATCACCAGCGCGTTGAAGATGACCGCCGACAACACGGCACTTTGTGGGCTGTGCAGGTGCATGACGTTCAGTGCCTTTAACTGCGGGTAGGAGACCGCAAACAGCGCGGGAATGATTGCGAAGTACTTCGCGATGTCATTCGCGATCGAGAACGTCGTCAAGGACCCTCGCGTGATGAGCAACTGCTTGCCGATTTCGACGATGTCGATCAACTTCGTGGGGTTCGAGTCGAGGTCGACCATGTTGCCCGCCTCCTTGGCCGCGGTCGTGCCGGTGTTCATCGCCACGCCCACGTCGGCCTGCGCGAGCGCCGGCGCGTCGTTGGTGCCGTCGCCGGTCATCGCGACCAACTTGCCGCCCTCTTGCTCCTTCTTGATCAGCGCCATCTTCGCCTCAGGGGTCGCCTCGGCGAGGAAATCGTCAACGCCGGCCTCCTGGGCAATGGCCGCCGCCGTCAGTGGATTGTCGCCGGTGATCATGACCGTGCGAATGCCCATCTTGCGCATCTCGTCGAACTTGGCCTTGATGCCTTGCTTGACCACGTCTTTGAGTTCAATGACGCCCAATATCTCCTTGCCGTCGGCGACGGTGAGCGGCGTCGAACCGGCTCGAGATACTCGCTCGACGATCACGTCGAGGTCACTCGGGGTGACGCCACCTTGGTCGCTCACCCACTTCTTCACCGACTCGGACGCGCCTTTACGAATCTGGCGCGTACCCATGTCCAGTCCCGACATGCGCGTCGTGGCGGTGAAGGGCACGAACAAGTGGCTCGGGTCGAGCTCGCGTTCGCGGATGCCAAAGTTCTCCTTGGCGAGGACGACGACCGAGCGGCCTTCGGGTGTCTCGTCGGCGAGGGACGCCAACTGGGCGACGTCGGCGACTTCCTGTTCGGTGTGCCCCGCGACGGGAAAGAAGTTCGCCGCCATGCGGTTACCGAGGGTGATGGTTCCGGTCTTGTCGAGTAGCAGGACCTGTACGTCACCCGCCGCCTCAACCGCGCGTCCACTCATGGCGAGCACGTTGCGCTGGACGAGGCGGTCCATGCCCGCGATGCCAATGGCCGACAGCAAGGCCCCGATGGTCGTCGGTATGAGGCATACGAGCAGCGCGACCAGCACGATGATCGAAACCGTCGCACCGCTGAAGCCGGCGAAGGGCTGAAGCGTCACCACGACCGGGATGAAGACAATGGTCAACACGGCGAGCAAGATCGTCAAGGCAATCTCATTTGGTGTCTTTTGGCGGTTCGCACCTTCGACCAACGAGATCATGCGGTCGATGAAGGTGTGACCCCGCTCGGCGGTGATGCGCACGACGATCCGGTCCGAGAGGACCTTGGTGCCACCGGTCACGGCGGAACGGTCACCGCCGGACTCGCGGATCACCGGCGCAGATTCTCCGGTGATGGCCGATTCATCAACGGACGCGATGCCTTCGATGATCTCACCGTCGGAGGGGATGAGGTCGTTCGCCTCGCAGACGACGAGGTCGCCTTTTTGAAGATTCGCCGCGGGCACGAGCTCCTCGGTCCCGTCAGGGCGAAGGCGACGGGCTTCGGTCTCCGAGCGCATCTTGCGTAGCGTGTCCGCCTGCGCCTTGCCGCGACCTTCAGCCATCGCTTCAGCGAAGTTCGCGAAGATCACCGTGAGGAAGAGCCAGACGGTGATCGACCAGGCGAAGGTGCTCGGGTGCGCGATGGACTCGATGAAGGTGATGATCGAACCGACCAGCACCACGAACATCACGGGGTTGCGAACCTGGACGCGCGGATCGAGCTTCTTGATTGAATCCTTGAGCGCCTGGCCGAGGATCTCGCGGTCAAAGAGACCGCGGGCTTGTGCGACGCCGTGACCGCTCGAATCGGCGCTCGGTGGGGTGAGAACGGTGGTCATTAGAAGAACCTTCCGTGACTAAGTTGTTCGACGATTGGGCCAAGGGATATTGCGGGGAAGAACGTGAGTCCGCCGATGATCAAGATGACACCGATCGTGAGGCCCACGAACATGCCGTTGTCGGTGCGGAAGGTTCCGAGCGATTCGGGCACGACGTTCTTTTCCGCGAGCGAGCCGCCCAGAGCGATCGCCGGGATCATGATGCCAAAGCGACCGATGAGCATGTCAATCGCGCCGATGACGTTATAAAAGGGCGTGTTGCCCGTCAACCCACCGAAGGCCGATCCGTTGTTGTTGCCCTGGGAGGTCAGCGCGTACAGGATCTCACTGAAGCCGTGGGGTCCAGCGTTCAGCGGACCGGCCTTTCCCGCCGCCAGCGATACCGCCAGTGCCGTGACGATCAGCACCGTGATAGGCATCACCAGGGCCCCCAGCCCCGCGAGTTTGACCTCTCGGGCCTGGATCTTCTTCCCTAGATATTCGGGTGTTCGTCCGATCATGAGACCGCCGATGAACACCGCGATGATGGCGTAGATCAGAAGGGTGTAAAGGCCACTCCCGACACCTCCCGGTGTCACCTCACCCAGCATCATGCCCGAGAGCAAGCCGAAACCGCCAATGGGTGTGAACGAGTCGTACGCGGCATCGGCCGAGCCAGTGGACGTCGACGTGGACGAGATCCCAAAGAGCGCCGTCGTGGTGTCGCCGAATCGAACCTCTTTACCTTCGGTGTTGCCAACGGTCGAATGGATGCCCGCGGACGCTACCGCCGGGTTGTTCTGGTGCTCGGCGGCGGACGTGAAGCCTACCCACACGCCAAAGAGGATGACCATCACTGACAACAGCGCGACGCCGTGGCGGACGCTACCGACCATTTTTCCAAAGGTGTAGGTCAGGGCTACCGGTATCGACAACAGCAGATAGATGGAGAAGAAGTTCGTGAGTCCGGTCGGGTTCTCGAAGGTCGTCGCGGAGTTGGCGTTCAAAAATCCTCCGCCGTTGGTACCGAGCTGCTTGATGGCCTCCATGAAACCGATCGGTCCGCGCGGGATCGTTTGGGTGACACCGTTCAGCGTGTCCTTGATGCTCACCGTGCCCGCCAGGGTCTGGACCGCACCTTCTCCGACGAAGATGATGCCAAAGATGAAAGCGATTGGCAACAAGACGTAGAAGAGGCAACGCGTGATGTCGACCCAGAAGTTACCGACCGTCGGTGAGTTCTTGCGTGAGAATCCCCGCACGACGGTAAGGGCCACCGCCACACCTACCGCGGGGGTCACGAACTGCTGGACCGTGAGCGAACCCATTTGTGAGAAGTACGACATCGTCGTCTCGCCGCCGTAGTTCTGCCAATTGGTGTTCGTGACGAACGACGACGCGGTGTTGAAACTGAGTGCGGGACCAACGGCCCCCATGTGCTGGGGGTTGAGGGGCAACGAACCCTGGATGCGCAGGATCACGTACGTAAACAAGATCGAAACTGCAGAGAACACGATCATCGCCCCGGCGTAGCGCTTCCAGGTTTGTTCCTGCTCGGGGCTCGTGCGCAGGGCCCGGTAGATGGGGCGCTCGATGAAGCCCAAAAAGTGGACACGTCCGTTAAAGACCGCCTCCATGTACGAACCTAGGTAGCGCCAGGTGAGGCCTAGCAACACCACGAGGGCGAGAAGAGTGAAGAAGAACCCCATTTAGAACTTCTCCGGTTTGAACATGGCGTAGCCCAAGAAGAAGAACATCGCCACGGCAACGACCAAAAGGATGATCTGAGAGAAACTCATACTCGGTCCAATGCCCAAATGAGGCCCAGCATCGCCGCCGCGAAGGCGATGATGCCCAACGCTGAATAGATATCTGCCATGAGGACAGTCTGGCCAAGGCTT
>JBEKWQ010000120.1:0-5540 GCA_049512875.1 Acidimicrobiales bacterium | reverse complement strand
ACGTGACCGTCGAGATGTGCGGCGGCGGCTTCGACGCTGAGTTGCTCGAGGCGATCTTGGAGCGCCACGAAACGATCGACTGGTGGACCCGGGGCCTCAATCGAGCCGACCAGGGTGATCCCATTCGGACCCTGCAACTGCTCGGGCTGCGCCTGCCGGTGCCGGTCGTCGCGGTTCCCGAGGGAGCCGTGCTGCGCGACTTTGAACCGGGACACGACGAAGAGGCCTGGCTCGCCCAGAACAACGCTGCCTTCGCCGACCACCCCGAGCAGGGAGCGTGGTCGCGCGTGGACTTGGACGAGCGAACCAACGAACCTTGGTTCGACCCGTCTGGTTTCTTGTTGCTCGAGATCGGGGGCAAACTCGCCGCGTCGTGCTGGACCAAGGTGCACGAGCTGCACCCGGACCGGTTCGGCGAGATCTACGTCATCTCGGTGGACCCCACCTTCCAGGGACACGGACTCGGCAAGGTCATGGTCACCCAGGGACTCGCGGCGTTGCGCAGGAAGGGCGTGAGCGAAGCCGTGCTGTTCGTCGACGAGTCCAACCTGGGCGCGCGAATGCTCTACGAGTCCCTCGGTTTCCGACTACGACGCGAGGATCGGCTCTTGCGCTTCAGCCGTTAATGGCTGCCGACGCCCCGGCCCACGCCGTAGGTCACGCCCGAGGCGATGACGGTGATGATGAGCTGGCGAGCGGCCCAACGCCACATGCCGCGACGGGTCATGTTGCCGATCGCTGCGCCCACCACGATTGAACCCACGGCCGCGAAGAGCACCGACCAGAGAATCGGATTACCCGTCGTACCCCAGAGCCACGGGATGAGGGGTATGAACGCTCCGACCGAGAAGGAACCAAGTGAGGAGAACGCGGCCGCGAGTGGTTTGCCGGTCGCCGTGGGGTCGACGCCGAGTTCCTCGCGAGCGTGCGTGGAGAGCGCCATGTCGGGATCGCGCATCAAGTCCACTGACAGTCGCTCGGCCAACGTCGCGTCGATGCCGCGAGAGACGAACAAGTCACGCAATTCCAACCGCTCCGCCTCGGGGCTCTCGGCGAGCGCGCGTCGTTCAACGCCGATCTCGTATTCGAATAGTTCCTTTTGCGCGCGCATCGACAAGTACTCGCCCGTGCCCATGGAAAATGCCCCCGCCACGAGCGTGGCGAGTCCCGCGAGTCGCACCACGTCGTGACCCGGGTCCGCGCCCGCGAAGCCGAGCAGGAACGAGATATTGGTGACGAGTCCGTCGCTCACGCCAAAGATCGCCGCGCGAATCCAACCTCCAGAAATCTGGCGGTGATGCTCTTCGGGGTGGCCGGCACTCACGCGATAATCCTAGGGCGCACGTCTTGATTGTCCGCCGGTCGAGCACCCAACGGTAGAGTCTCCTGGGAGGTAGTTATGGCCACGAACGTAAAGAGCGCCGAGGAATTAAAGACTCTCGTTGGTTCGCACCTCGGGTACTCCGAGTACCGCCGCGTCACCCAAGAGCAGGTCAACCTCTTCGCCGAGGCCACGGGTGACCACCAGTGGATCCACGTCGATCCCGAACGCGCCAAGAGTGGGCCCTTCGGCCAGACCATCGCGCACGGTTATTTGACGTTGTCGTTGATCCCGGTATTACTCGGCGGCGTGATGCACGTCGACAACGTGAAGATGGGCGTCAATTACGGCACCAACAAGGTCCGTTTCACCAATCCCGTTCCCGTGGGATCTGAGATCCGCGCCGGCGCCACGCTGGCTTCGGTCGAGGATGTCGCCGGCGGGGTGCAAGTAGCCCTTGACGTCACGGTCGAGGTGAAGGACGCCACCAAACCCAGTTGCGTCGCCCAAGTGGTCTTTCGCTACTACTTCTAACGACGTGACCGACACCCAACTTCCCCACGGCGAGGAGAAGACGCGCCAGGTGCGGGCCATGTTCGACGCCATCGCGGGGCGCTACGAACTCGTGAACAAGTTGATGACCTTCGGTCTCGACACTCGTTGGCGCCGCCGAGCCGTGGCCGACCTGCGTCTGCCGCCGGCGAGCCTGGTCCTCGACGTCGCCGCGGGCACCGGTGACTTCACGCGCGAACTTCGCCGTCAGGGCCAGCGCGCCGTCGCCACCGACCTAAGTTATGGGATGTTGCACGCGGGACGCTCCCTCGACGTGGCCGTCCAAGCGGACGCCTCGCAACTCCCCTTTCGCGACGCCAGCTTTGACGGGATCACGTGCGGGTACGCGCTGCGAAATTTCACGGACCTCGCCGCCACGTTCGACGAGATGGCTCGCGTCACGCGCGGCGGGGGACGCCTCTCGCTCCTCGAAGTCGCCGAGCCGCAGTCCGGTCTCTTGCGCACGGGCTTTCGAATCTGGTTTCGACGCGTCGTGCCCTTCATTGGTTCGCTCGTCTCTGACCGCGCGGCCTACCACTACCTGCCCCGATCGACCGCCTACCTGCCGAGCAGCGAGGAGATCGCGCGCCTGCTCAACCGTTCGGGTTTTTGTGCCGTGAATCACCGGCGCGTCATGGGTGGGCTCAGCCAACAATTCCTCGCCACGAGGTCATCGTGAGATTCGTCCGCACCCGGATTGAACCCCAGTCGCGCGAGTCGCTGCGCACTGTCGGGGCTCGTGACGGTTGGTTGGTCGAGACGACGACGATCCTTCGCGTCGGCTTCGGCGGTGCCGTGGACTCAATCGAACTGACTGACCTCGACGAGCCCACCGACGCGGTCGCGCTACTCGGCGCGCATCAACTAGACGGTGACGACGGACCCACCGGCACCGGCATCGTCGCCTTCGGGTCGTTGCCGTTCGACCGCAGCGCTCGCGCGCAACTCGACGTGGCGCGCTACACCATCACCCAGAACCGCGAGGACGAGGCGTGGCTTTGCGAACGAGTGGGCTCACCTGATTTTAGGGAGTTGCTCACCGACGTCGCGCCGGCGATGCAAGAGACCCAGAACGTTCGCTCGATCACTTACCAACCCACTCCCGAGGAATACGCCCATAACGTCGCCCTCGCCGTCGAAATCCTTCGGCGCAAGGAGATCGACAAGGTCGTGCTCGCCCGCGCGGTCCTGGGTTCAGTGCCCGACGCGCTCGACCCGGCTTCCATCGCCCAGCGACTTCGCCAGCGAGAGCCGATCTGCACGATCTACTCCATGCCCACCGCCGACGGACGCCGCTTCGTGGGCGCGAGTCCCGAACTGCTCGCTCGTCGCGAGGGAGCGACCATTGAATGTCACCCGCTCGCGGGCACCATCTCCCTGCCGCCCAACGTCGCACCCGACGACTATCAAAATTGGCTGCTGGGCAGTACGAAGAACCTGCACGAGCACGGCGTGCTGGTCGATGACGTCGTCACGACCCTCTCGAAGCACTACGACGACATCACCGCCGACGCCGAACCGTCGATCGTGTCGCTTCGCACGGTCGCGCACCTGGGCACCTGGGTGCGCGGGCGCGCGATCAGCGCCGCGGCCCCCGACGCGCTCGAGGTGCTCAGGCTCCTGCACCCGACTGCCGCGGTGGGCGGTATTCCGCGCGCGAGTGCCTACGAACTTATCTGCCGACTCGAGCAGCACGACCGTGGTCACTACGCGGGACCCGTTGGTTGGCTCGACGCCAACGGCGACGGTGAGTGGTGGGTCGGCATTCGAGGGGTGATGGTAAGCGGCACCGAGTTCGAGGCGTGGGCTGGCGCGGGCATCGTCAGTGAGTCCGATCCGATCGCCGAGCGCGAAGAGACCAAGGACAAACTGGCCAGCGTCTTGTCCTCGGTGCTGGTCGACCGCGTCTAGCGAGGCATGCGACCAAAAGGACGAAAGATCGCCCACTGGGTCACGAGCACCAACGCTTCGCCCACGATGGCACCGGACATCTTGGACTCGCCCAGTTCGCGGTCGGTGAAGGAAATCGGCACCTCGATGATCGAAAGTCCGGCTCGACGAGCGCGGTAGGTCATCTCGATCTGAAACCCATAACCGTTGGCGCTCACGCTTTCGTACTCGATCTTCTCGAGAGCGGTCTTCGAGTACACCCGATATCCCGCCGTCGAGTCCGCCACCTTGAGACCCAGCATGATCGAGGCGTATTGATTACCCCCGCGCGAGATGAAGCGTCGCAAGAACGTCCACTGGGGGATGTGTCCACCCTCGACGTAACGCGAACCAATGACGACGTCGTGGTTCTGCGCGGCGGCGAGCAACGTCGGCAGCGCGGCGGGATCGTGGCTGAAGTCACAGTCGATCTCGACCACGTGGTCGAAACCGCGTTCGAGGCCCCAGGCGAATCCTGCGCGATAGGCGCCGCCGAGACCACTCTTCCCGCTTCGCTGCAAGACGTCGACGTTGCCGAGCTCCTCACTGAGTTCGATCGCCTTCTTCGCCGTTCCGTCGGGACTGGCGTCATCGACGACCAACACGTGGGCTGCGGGCACCGAATTACGAAGGGCGCGCAGCATCGACTCGACGTTCAGTATTTCGTTATACGTGGGCAATACCACGAGCGTCCGCACCAGAAGATTCTAGTGAACTCACCTAGACTTCAGAGGTCGAAGAGCGCCCTCGACCCAAGGAAAGCGACACGTTTAAAGAACTCTTATGACTAGCGAAGGCTCTAAGAAACGCTTTGCGATGCCGCGCGAGATCCGCATCATCCTCAGTGCCGGGTGCTTGGTCTTCGTCTTCGAGTACTTGGTCCTGCCCCAGTTCGCGTCGGCGCGACCCGCCATCCACCTGCTCGCCGAACTGAACCCCTTCATCGTCGTCTTCGCCGTTCTCTGTGAGGCAGCGGCCATCTACGCCTACGTGGAACTGACCCGAACCGTGATGTACCCCTACGCCCCGAGCCGCTACAACACGCTGCGCGTCGACCTCGCGGGTCTGGCGATCGGTCACGTCGTGCCCGGCGGCACCGCGCCGGCGGGGGCGCTCAGCTATCGCATCTTCAACGAACTGGGCGTACCGAGGGAGACCAACGTCTTTGGACTCGCGGCCCAGGGGGCTGGATCCGCGGTGGTACTCAACATCATCTTCTGGTGCGCGCTCGTGATCTCAATCCCGCTCAACGGTTTTAATCCCGCCTACGGTTTCGCCGCGCTGGCGGGCGTGTTCTTACTCATGGCGTTCTTCGGCACGATCCTGTTGCTGACGCGCGGCCAACGTCACGCCGACCGGTGGCTGCGCGCCGCCGCGCGACACATTCCCGTGCTCAAACCCGACGTCATTTCAGACCTCCTGGGAAAGATCGCCGTGCGGATCACGCTGCTGATCACCAATCGACGCACCCTCTGGTGGTCGTTCGCGTGGGCCGGTCTCAATTGGGTACTCGACGCCGCGTGCTTGTGGGTCTTCGTGTGGTCATTCGGTACCGTGATCTCACCGATCGACTTGCTCGTCGCCTACGGGCTCGCCAATATCTTCGCCGTCATTCCCGTCACCCCCGGCGGACTCGGCATCATCGAGGGCGTGCTCATCGCGACTCTGGTGGGTTTTGGCGTACCCCACAGCCAGGCGATCCTCGCGGTCCTCGCCTACCGTCTCGTGAACTTCTGGA
>JBEKWQ010000119.1:0-5557 GCA_049512875.1 Acidimicrobiales bacterium | reverse complement strand
TGGGCACCGGCGCGTTTGATCCGCTCGTCGATCTCACGTTGCATGCGCTCCCAGATGGCGTAACCGTAGGGACGGATGACCATCGTGCCGCGAACGGGTCCGTTGTCGGCCATCTCGGCTTTGGCGACGACGTCCTGGTACCAGCGCGGAAAGTCCTCGGACTGTGGGGTGAGGACACTTTTTGACGCCACGATGCTCCTTCGCTGTGGCGACAGCCTATCGAAGCCCTGCCCTAGCGCTCGGAGCGGTGACGGATCCTCTCGATGCGTTCGCTCGCGTGATTCGCGTCCAGACCCTTGTCGTCGAGCAACAACGCGCGGTCCGCCGCCGCTTCGGCCTCGGCCCCGGCGTCCTTGGCGCGAAGGCGCGCCTCGACGCCTTCGGCGGCGATCTTCTTCGCCTCGTCCACCAGTGCGGCGACCATCTCGTCCTCGGGCACGACGCGCACGATCTGCCCCTGGATGAAGAGGTGACCACGTTTCTTGCCCGCGGCGATGCCCAGGTCCGCGTGACGCGCTTCACCCGGGCCGTTGACCACACAGCCCATCACCGCGACCTGGATCGGCAGGTTGAGTTCGCCGAGCGCGGCTTGGGCCTCGTTGGCGATCTTGATGACGTCGACTTCGGCGCGACCGCAACTCGGACACGCGATGAGGTCCAAACCCTTGCGCTCGCGCAGTCCCAGCGCCTCGAGCAATTGACGACCGGCCCGCGCCTCTTCGACCGGATCAGCCGTGAGCGAGTAGCGAAGCGTGTCACCAATCCCCTCGGCGAGCAGCGTCGCGATCCCGGCGGTGCCCTTTAAGAGTCCCCCCGGCAGTGGGCCCGCCTCGGTCACCCCCAGGTGCAAGGGATGCTCGAAGGTCTCCGAGGCGAGTCGGTAGGCGGCGATCATGGTGGCGACCGAACTGGCCTTCACCGAGATCTTCACGTCGTGAAAGTCCACCTCTTGGAAGTAGGCGAGCTCGACGCGCGCGGACTCGACGAGCGCCTCGGGCGTCGCGCCGCCGAACCTCTCGTAGAGCTCGGGATGCAAGCTGCCGGCGTTCACGCCGATGCGGATCGGCACCCCACGGTCCTTCGCCTCGGACGCGACCAGTTTGATCTCCTCGGGCTTGCGCAAGTTGCCCGGGTTAAGGCGAAGGCCGTTCACGCCCGCTTCGAGCGCGGCGAGGGCCATCTCGACGTGAAAGTGGATGTCCGCGACGATCGGCACCGGCGAGCGCGGCACGATCTGAGCGAGACCTTCGGCGGCGGCCTGTTCATTGCACGTGCAGCGCACGATGTCCGCGCCGTTGGCGGCGAGTGCGTAGATCTGTTGGAGCGTGCCTTCGACGTCGGCGGTCTTGGTGGTGGTCATGGACTGGACCGAGATCGGTGCGTCCCCACCCACCTTGACGCTGCCCACCGCGATCTGGCGCGTGGGCCGGCGAGGGCTCAGGGAACTAGCGGTGACGTCCACCCACCCATTCTGCCGCGCCGGGCGACGTCGCCAATCGCCCTTACTGGAACGGGTTCGCGATGGGGTGCACGATGTCCAGGTAGAGCGTGCTCGCGAACAACACGAGCAGCACCGACATGAACATGTAGATGAAGGGCGTCAGGTAGTTGAGGTTGGCGTGATAACGCACCCCTTTTCGACTACGTAGCCGCTCGTAGGTGGCGATCGCGACGTACCCACCGTCCAGGGGAAGCATCGGCAACATGTTGAGCATGCCCACGAAGATGTTCACGATCATCAAGATCTCGAGTAGCGTCGTCGCCCCCGATTGGGCACCCTGGACCGCGATGCGCACGACCCCGACGATCGACTCGGGACGGTTCAACTGGTTCTTGAGGTTGTTCGCCGCGGCCGGGGACGCGACCTGGTGGAACAGGCTCGAGAACTCACCGGGTGAGAACACGTGCACCATCGCGTGCGCCGCCGCCGAGATCGTGTTGCCGATCTGACGCACCGCGGCGGGCACCGCCGCGTACCACGCGGTACGCACGGTCAGTTCTTCGAGTTCCACGCCGATGTAGGCGTCGTTCTTGGTGAGCGACTCGCCGCGAACCTTGATACTGCGACCGAGAACGGGCGTCGCGTGCAGCACGAGTAGTTTGCCGTTACGCAACACGGTCAGTGACGTCACTTCGCCGGCGCGGTGGTGCACGAGGTCGACCAGTTCAGTCTCGCTCGTCACGCGTTTTCCGTTGACGTCCTCGATCCGATCCCCGACGCGCACGCCGGCGATCTGGGCGGCGTTCCTCGCGTGTCCCTCCCACGAGGTGAAACCAGCCACGCCCACCGCACTCGAGGAGTAGGTACCGATGAAGGAGAACGACACCCAGGCGAGCAACAACGCCATCACGACGTGCATGAGCGACCCCGCCGACGCGAACAAAACCTTGCGCGGATAGCTGGCCGAACGGTACGTGCGCTTCTCCTCCTCGGGCGCGAGCGGTTCGCCCCAGGTCATGCCCGGGACCTTCACGTAACCGCCGAGCAGCAACGCGCGCACCCCGTAACGGGTCTCACCGCGCGTGGTGGACCAGATCACCGGGCCAAAACCCACGAAGAAGTCAGTCACCTTCATGCCCGCGCGCTTGGCCGTGATGAAGTGACCGAACTCGTGACCCATCACCATGACAATGACCGCGGCGACGACGACCGGCAGCGCCCATCCACCCCACCAGGTGAGCAGCGCCACCAACGCCACCACGCCCACGACGAACAGGACGAGTGACCGGGCCTCGTGATTACTCGAGGGCTCGGTCGCGGTTGAAGTCATCAGCGAGGCACCATAGCGTGCGCGAGGCGTCGCGCGGTCGCGTCGTTTTCGAACAGCGACGCCAGCGTGTCGAGCGGGTCCGGCTCGTACTGGCTAAGGACGTCTGCGACCAGGGGCACGATGCGCGACCACTCGATCTGATCGTTGAGGAACGCCTCGACGGCGATCTCGTTCGCGGCCGACAACCACGCCGGCGCGGCGCCCCCGAGACGAGACGCCTCGTAGGCGAGGTCGAGCGCGCCGAAGGCCTCGCGATCGGGTGCTTCGAAGTCGAGCGAGAAGGCGTGGGCGAAATCCATCTGGCCCCAGGCGTGTGAGAAACGCACCGGTTCGCCCAGGCAGTAGGCGATCGGCAGTCGCATGTCGGGCAGTGAGAGTTGCGCGAGGACCGCGCCGTCGACGTATTCGACCATCGAGTGCACGATTGACTGAGGGTGCACGACCACGTTCACGCGCTCGACCTCGATACCAAAGAGCGCCGAGGCTTCAAGAACCTCGAGGCCCTTGTTCATGAGCGTCGACGAGTCGACCGTGATCTTGGGACCCATGGTCCAGGTCGGATGTTGCAGCGCGTCGTGTTTGCTCACGCGGCCCAACTGCTCTTTGGTCATGCCCCGAAACGGTCCCCCGGACGCGGTGAGGTGCAACAAGCGCACGTCGGGGTGGCCGGGTTCCAGCGAACCCGCGAGGCACTGGTGGATCGCACAGTGCTCGGAGTCAATCGGCAGGATCACGGCTCCCGGAGTGCGTCGTACCTTTTCGACCAGTGGCGCCGCTGCGATGAGCGACTCCTTGTTCGCGAGCGCGAGTCGCTTGCCCGCGGACAACGCGCTGAGGGTCACCGGCAGGCCCGCGAAGCCCACGACGGCGTTCACCACGACGTCGGCGCGCGCGGCGAGCTCGGCCAAGCCCTCGGCTCCCACCACGACCTGCACCCCGGGACCGAGCAGCGCGCGCAGTTCGTCGCGGTCCCGCTCGCTCACCACGCCGACGCTGTGAACACTGAACTCTTTGGCGATGACGGCCAACTCGGCCAGGCGTTGACCGCCCGAGACCGCGACCAAGTCGAAGTGCTCGCGCTGCTCGCGCAACACGTCGAGCGTCTGGGTGCCGATCGAACCCGTCGCACCTAAGAGCGCCACGCGGGGGCGCGACGGTGCCATCGCTAGCTCAGTTTGAGGAAGTGGGCGAGGTAATAGAGCGTGGGCAGCGCGAACAAGAGCCCGTCGATCCGGTCGAGCATGCCGCCGTGTCCCGGCAGCAGGTGTCCCAGGTCCTTCACGCCGAGCGTGCGCTTGACCATGGATTCGAACAGGTCACCCAGGGGCACCACCACGCACAGCGCGACGGCGAGCGCGAGGGCGCGCTTGAGCGTCCACGGGCTCATGTGGGGCAGCAGCAGCACCGCGACGGTGAGCGTGAGCAGGGTGCCGCCGATCGAACCTTCGATGGTCTTGTTGGGCGAGAGCACTCGGTTGAGCGGGTGGCGACCCAGCCATCGCCCGACGAACAAGGCGCCGGTGTCGTTGGCGACCGTGAGGATGACCGCCCCGAGCAGGTAGGCGAGGCCGTGCTTGTTGCCAAAGGTGTTGGGCGAGATGATGAGCAGGGCGTACGAGCCGAGCACGCCGACCCAGACGTAGACGAACGTCGTCGCGCCCAGTCCGTCGAGCACGTCGATCTTGGTCTGGGCACTCAGGTACCAGACGAAACCGAAGATGAGCAGCAACACCGTGACCGCCCCCACGGCGACCACGCCCTTGTTATAGGCCGCGACGCCCAAGGTGAGCACCGCCACGATGCCCAGGATCGTCGCGGGATGCGCCCCCACTTCGCGGAACCCGGCGTACGCCTCGCCCGCGGCGAAACCCAAGACGGCGAGCACCATCACCGCGACCGCGATCGTACCGGCGGCAAAGACCCCCACGACGGCCGCGGCGAGCACCAGACCGGTGAACGTCGCCAGGGTGACGCTGCGCTGGGCGCTCTGGCGCACGGCGCGACCCGCGAGCGGGTCTCGGGTGGCACTGCGGCGCGTGCGCTCGGCGCGGGCCGGCTCGGGCCGGGGCGCCTCGTCGAGGGCCTCGTCGACGGCCACGTTCTCGTCGTGCAACGTGAACTCCCAGGGCCGCGCGTCCACTTCCTTGACCTCGCCGGCGAGGAACGAGGCGTCGAACTGCTCTTCGTGGGCGACCCAGTCCGCTTCGCCCTCGCGCCAGGCCGGCGCGGGTATCTGCGCCCACGGGTCGTCACGGTCGGCCGCCTCGCGCGCCACGACGATGGGCACCTGTCCAGTGGGTGCGTCGGTCCAGTGCGGCAACAGGGTCGCGGGGTCGATCTTGGGAACGTCCGAGACCACGTCGGCGGCCTTTTCGGCGCCCGTGATCGTCACGCGCGAGTCGGTCGCGCTCACGACGGGGAACTCTCCCGTGGACTCGTCCAGCTCGTCGGTTTTCTTAGACTTCAAGAAGTTCCTGCTCCTTGTGAGCGAGCAGCGCGTCGACGTGGGCCACTTCGTCTTGGGTCATCTTGTCGAGGACCTTCTCCAGGTACTCAATGTCGTCACTGGAGAGGTTCTTGTCCTTTTCGAGGTTCTCCAGCTCCTGGCGCGCGTGACGACGTACCGCGCGCAACGCCACCTTGCCCTCTTCGGCCTTGGCCTTGACGAGTTTGACGAACGCCTTTCGCCGTTCCTCGGTCAGGGCCGGAAAGCCCAGTCGGATGACGTTGCCGTCGTTCGAGGGCGTAAGACCCAGGTCCGCGTTGGTGATCGCCTTTTCGATGGC
>JBEKWQ010000118.1:0-6510 GCA_049512875.1 Acidimicrobiales bacterium | reverse complement strand
AGGCACGTCACGATCGCTCCAAAGAGTTCGGAGCTCTGGCCATGCCGAACGGCAAACCAAGGAGGAAAAGTGTCGCATAGGTCCCGGAGCCACTTTGAGACACGGGTGGTGAGTCTTTACAGACCTGTATCCCATTTGTAAAAGTCCGGGACGTATGTCTCACTTTGGCTCCGGGACCTCTGTCTCACTACTCGGCCCGGCCTTGGTACATGTCTCACGGTGAGGTCGTAGATACGTCAGCGGTACCTTTCTTGCCAGATCTTGGCGGATAAAGGATCTGCGCCATCAGGGCACCGTGCCCAGGCACCTTCGACCAGTAGGCTCATTCGAATTCAATGTTTAGAGGAGATCGTCATGGCCCGAGTCTGCACGTACCTGAATTTCCAAGGCAACACCGAGGAAGCTTTCACGTACTACCGAGAACTCTTCGGCACGAAATTCGTCGGTCCGATGGTTCGATTCGCCGACATGCCAATGCCGGGCGGTCCTGAACTCTCGGCCGATGACGCCAAGCGCATCATGCACATGGAGATGGAGATCACGGCCGGGCACGTTCTCATGGCAACTGACATGCTTCGCTCGATGGGCATGGAGTGTCGAGTCGGCAATAACACGACGATCATGATCGAAGTCGATACCAAAGAAGAGGTGGACCGCCTCTACGCGGGACTCGCCGCGGGAATCGAAGAGAACGCCCCGGCCGACCAACCCTGGGGTTCGTACTGGTCGACGTGCCTGGATCGATTCGGCATTCGTTGGATGATCGCCACTCCAATGGGTGCGTCGTAGACAACTTCTGCGGCCTTCAACGCTCTGCTCAAGTTCTTGGAGGATGACATGAAATTCTTGCTGACGTCCAGTGGTATCTCGAACCCGAGCATCTACGACGCGCTGGTCGGCCTGCTCGGCAAGCCGATCGCCGATTCAAATGCCCTTTTCGTACCCACCGGGATGCATCCCTTCCGCGACGGTGGCAGGGTGATCGAGGCAATGCGAGGGGGAGCGAACAGTCCACTCTGTGATCTTGGTTGGAATTCACTGGGCTTGCTCGAGCTCACGGCCTTGCCGAGCGTCAGGCGAGAAAACTGGGTCCCGGCACTCGAAGAAACCGACGCGCTGCTCGTCTGGGGTGGCAACGTGATGTACCTGCGTTACTGGATGCGTCAATCCGGTCTCGCTGAACTCTTGCCAACGCTCGAGAACCTGGTCTACGTGGGGGTCAGTGCGGGGAGCATCGTTATGACGCCTTTCAATTGCGATGTCGAATCGAACTTGCGGTTCGCGCCCGAGGACAGCGAGATGGCGCTCGGGAGCGAACTCGGGCTTGGTTTTGTCGATTTCACGATGTGGGTCCACGTCGACAACCCGAACCCCATCTTTGAAGAGCACACGATGGCGAACGTGGAGAAGTGGGCGAGGGAAATTCCCGTGCCGACGTACGCGATTGACGACCAGACTGCCATCAAGGTGGACAACGGTATCGTCGATGTCGTTTCTGAAGGACACTGGAAGTTGTTCACTCCCAAGAGTTGAGAGCGTCACTCGCCTCCACTGCAACGCTCAGCGATTTGCGTAGTCGCGACATGACGCATTAGGCGAAATGGCAGCCGGTAATTCCTATGAGGCGTAATCCAAATCTGTAATTAATTCCTCTCATCGAATGAATCTCGTTGGTCTAGTGCGACCGTCGAGTCCCATCACCCTCACCGTGAGTTCATCGGACCAACCGATATTTGGTTCGATGGCGACAAGTTGTGGATCTAACGATTTAATGCCTTCGCCAATTTCAATAAGACGATGACGAACGGCATCGAAAATGAGTCCGTCGGGAATGTCGCCACGTGAGGTGGCTCTTGATCGCTGTAATCGCGGCGAGAATATCGTCCAGGCGTTCTTCGTCGTGACGTGAACTCAAAGTGGAATGGCTTCGCTATTGACCCGTTCTCGAACTCGAGGCCGGAGGTTGTCCGAAGGCGCTACGTCAACGGAGACCCCGAGGATCTGAGAGAGTTCCCGGCGCAGTGCCTCCAGCTGAAACAGTCCCACGCTGGGTTCTAAATCGACCACCAAGTCGATGTCGCTGCCTTGCTGGTCTGCACCGCGAGCGGTACTCCCAAAGACGCGGACGTTGCTCGCTCCGTGGCGCGCCGCACAGGCGAGCACCGCCCGTCGCCGTTGGCGGAGCCAGCGCCCATAGAGGGTGTCAGGGAGCCCGGGCGCGTAATCGCCCGAGCGTTCCACGTCGAGCACATGGCGGTGTCCCGTCGCGTTCACGAGACGTTCGAGCGTTGAGGTAGAGGGCTCTCTTCGGCCTGATTCGTAAGCGCTGATCACGCTTTGAGCGACCGCCGCGCGACGAGCCACACCGGACTGCGACAGTCCGGCGCTGAGACGCGCTCGTTTCAGGTGTCTCCCCGTTGCGGTGTCTTTGGAAGGAGCCACACGCATGCCCTAGTACTGATTGTCTATGGGCAAGTCCCTGGGAATTGAGGGTCCGGCACCAACCTTCTGGCTCAAAGTCTGCTCGAGGGTCTTGACCCCACGGGTGGGATGCCCCTACGTTGAACGTGGCCAGCCCCCAACGGTTGCCAAGTAGGAAGGAATCGAATGACGCAGTTAGTCCGTGTTCATAACTTCGTGGTCTCGAGCGATGGTTACGGCTCTGGAGAGGGCCAGAGTCTGGAGCACCCATTCGGCCATGCGAATCCAGCCGATTTCTTTTCGTGGGCGGGGGCGACCGCGCACTGGGTCAATCGAACGGATCCCGGAGGGACATACGGACTCGACGACTACTGCACTCGCGACTTCGCTCGGAACATCGGTGCCGAAATCATGGGGCGCAACAAGTTTGGTCCCCAGCGCGGTCCGTGGGAAAACTTTGACTGGCAAGGCTGGTGGGGTGATGACACGCCGTTCCACACACCGGTGTTTGTACTCACGCACTACGTGCGTCCTTCGATAACCCTGGGGGACACCACGTTCCATTTTGTTGAAGCGTCACCGCAGGACGCTCTCGCACAAGCTCTTAAGGCGGCTGAAGGCAAAGACGTGCGCATCGGTGGCGGCGTGGCCGCGGTGCGCGAGTTTCTCGAGGCTGATCTCATCGATCAAATGCATTTCGCTGTTGCGCCCATTGAGCTCGGCCGCGGTGAAAAACTGTGGAACAGCCCCGAGGATCTTTCTGATCGTTTCTTCCTGGAAAAGATACCGAGCCCGAGTGGTGTGACGCATCTCTTCTTTTGGCGACGTTGACGGTCGGGATCGTGGGAATTCGAAGTTCGAATTTTCGGCAACGTTATAAGGTGGCCCACGGCCATTCACTTGACGCATTCGAACCGCCGAGCTCTACGTGAGAGAAGCTTCAAACGCAGTCGTGGAGTGCCAAGCTTCTATTTCGCGGAATCAACGTCAGAAGGGCCTCACTTCAGCGCGGACTTTGCTCGCCGTGCCGACCCTGCCCCAGGCGTGCCACGAATTCGGTGGCGGTGACTGGATCGAGGACCACGTAGCCAACGTGGCCGCGAACGTGCGCGTCTTCGATTTGAATCGTACGAGGCTGACCCTTGGACCCACATCGTGAGCTGAAGTGTGGTCAGATGGTACCCACGCTCACTGCCCGCCGGTGTTTAGGGTGTTGAGAGTGAGATCTCGTACCCTGTCCACCCTGGCGACACTCTTGACGTCGTCATTACTGCTCGGCTCCTGCGCGAGCGTCGCTTCGAGTTCTGCGGGGGCGACGTCCACGACGCTCGCCCCGAACGGTGGAAGGACGGTCGATCTCGCGGTCACGCCGACCGTGCGCCAGAGTCTTCTCGACGCCGCGGCGGCCTACCACCAGCTACCCGCGTCGGACTTTACGGGCTTGCGGGCCCGCGAGACCTATTACGCCTATGACGGCGCCACGCATCGCTACTACGCCGCGGCGGGACTCGCACCCAGTGCCACGTCGCTGAAAGCACAGGTGAGCACCCAGGACGACGGGGCGTACAACCTGTTCACGCGCGCCGCGGGAACAACGAAATGGACCGTCTATAACGACGGTCTGGGCGGCGCCGAGGATTCGATTTGCCCCCTGGCGTTACCTGCGTCGATTCTTTCAGTCTGGGGATGGAAGAAGGGAAGTTGCTTCCCTTCGCCGTAGGTGGCTCCTGGAATGAGGTACGTGCCATCATGTTCTCGTGTCACGTACCCCAGCGCCGCTCATGGCTGTTCTGCGCTCGCACTGTCTGGCGCTGCCCGAGGTCAATGAACGGTTGAGCCACGGCGCCCCGACGTTCTTTATTCGCGACAAAAGAAGTTTCGTTACCGTCTGGCAGGAAGGTCATCACGACGTCGACTTCGCTCACCTGTGGTGCGCGTGCGACACCGAACTTCGAGCGCTCTTGATCGAAGAGCGTCCCAGGCAGTTCTTCCTTCCGGCCTACGTGGCCCACCGCGGATGGATTGCGGTCCGACTTGATGCTCAGGTTGACGTACCCGAACTCATGGACTTGCTCGATCACGCCTATCGCCTGGTGGCGCCCGCCTCGCTCGTAAAGAAGTTGGGCTAGTGCGGGCCTGTCCTGCTCACCTCGGTGCTGGGGGCCTGCGGTGGCTACCAATCGGCCGCGTAAATGAATTCTGAAGCACTGACCCCGAGCCACTGCACGCACTTCATGGCGAGGTTCATGTCGACGGCGAACTTCACGGTACGCAGGCCCTGAAGTTGGTTGGCGTGGCACTTGATCTCTCGGGCCGTCTCGACCCACGTGAGGCCTCGTTGGCGTCGCGCGAGCTCGAGGGCCGCGTGCAGTTTCACGAGATTCCAGCGCAGGCGCTGGTCCGCGCCAGCCTGGGGAAGGGCGTCGCCCGTGTGAGGCGTGACGCCCACGAGAAAGCTCTCCGGAGGGCGCCCGAGCCAGCGCAGCATGAAGAGCGCGTGCTGGCACGACGTGGCGCCGCGCGTCGCGAGGTTGCGCACGGTGGAGGGACTGATCGGGTGGTCGTGTCGACGGCTGTTCAAATCGGCCGAAAGATCCCACATTTCCTGAGCGACGCCGACCCAGGAGAGTTCGCGCTCTCGGCGCTGTTCGTCGAGGGCCTCGTAGAGTGCGAGAGCGTCGAAATTGAACAGGACCCGACGGCCCAACGCACCTGGTCCAGGGGGCGTTTTCAAGGTCGGCCTCGCGGATTCGGCTTCATGGGGATTCCTGGGCCTCCCTACTCTGTGGAAAAGATGCGTGTTTCTCGTTGATTATCGTGCTCGGGGAGAAGAATCTAGTGGATAAGTGGCAGAAGCTTTGGGTAAAAGTTTCTGATTTCGAATTTTCGCCAACCTGGAGGTGACAACTCTGGCACAGTAACCCTCGTAGTTCACGTAGCACCTGTCGACAGTCGACTGAACCGCAAGGGGAGGAAGACAGGGAGGGGAGGGACCCCGCAAGGGGGACGGAACCTTTCAACGGGCGACGTGAAGTGCCTGCCGTCTAGCGGTGGCCTGTCCGACACGGGTCAACGAGAGATGTGCCTTCGGGAACCCCGAGGGGCTGGCGAGCTTGCTCACTGGTCACTCGGGGTTTTCGGCTTTTGAAAACGGATCGCGCCTAGAAGAGTGACTGCGTCTCGGTGCGCTCGATGAGCTCGGGACCGTCGTTGCGAACCGAGCCCACCGCGTTGGCCACGCCGTAGTGCGAAAGAGTTCCGACGGGTGCGGGGCACAGCAACTGGGCGCGCTCGTCTGGTCCGTAGTCGTTGACGTTGAGCCAGGTCTCGACGTCGGTGGCACTCAGCACCACGGGCATGCGGTCGTGGATCTCGTCCATGTCCTTGTTCGGGGTCGTGGTGATGATGGTGCAGGTCTTGAGCGGCGCGGCGTCTTCTGCGTTGGGATCGCGCCACTGTTCGTAGAGTCCCGCGAAGAGCATCAGTTGGCCGTCGGAGCGAGTGAAATAATTTGGCTGCTTGTTGTGTCCGGGGCGGTGGTCCCATTCGTAGAAACCGTCGACGGGAATCACGCACGGACGCTTCGCGAAGGCGCTGCGAAACGAGGGTTTCTCCGCGACCGTCTCGCCGCGTGCGTTAAAGAGTCGATTCGCGATGGCGGGGTCCTTGGCCCAACTGGGTAACAGTCCCCAGCGGTATGCGTCGAGGGTGCGTACGCCGTGGGGCTCGGTGAGCGCAAAGAGCCGACGCTGGGGCCCGACGTTCCAACTGGGGTGACCCTCGGGGTCGATACCCGCCGCCAGCGTGGCCTCCAGGAGTTTGGCGAGGCGCACGGGTGGCGTGAAGAGGGCGACTCGACCGCACATGGGGCCTCCTTTCCCCTCTCACGATAGGGCCAGCCCCCCTTTGCGCCTGTCACCGCGAGTGGCTACTCGGTGACGTGTAACTTGACAAACCCATAATTCCGTGAGATAATTAGGTCATGGAGAAAATCACTTTCAGCAACCTGGCCCTCTGGATTACCAGTGACGCTGACGCCTACGAGTACCTAGAGAGCCTGCGCTGGCCCGAAAAGCCCGTGTGCCCTCA
>JBEKWQ010000117.1:0-5709 GCA_049512875.1 Acidimicrobiales bacterium | reverse complement strand
CGCGACGGCCGCCGCCGCGGACGCCCACCCGAACCAGAAGTTCGCGATCGTCGACGACCTGCCCTCGGCACCCAAGAGCCACGAGCTTCTCGCGCTGCAGTACCAGACCGACCAGGCCGGTTTCCTCGGGGGTATCCTCGCCGCGGGAATGACCAAGACCGGGACGGTCGCTGAGTACGGTGGCGAGAACTTTCCCGCAGTTACCCTCTACATGAACGGGTACGTCGCGGGTGTTCGCTACTACAACAAGACCTACGGCACCAAGGTAAAGGTCCTCGGTTGGACCCCCGGCAAGGGCGCCTGCAGTCTCGCCGCCTGCGCTGGCAAGGGCACCTTCGTCGGTAACTTCACCGACCAGACCGCTGGAAAGACCATTACCGCGGGTGACTTTGCCGCCGGTGCAGACATTGTCTTCCCGGTCGCTGGCTCGGTGGGCCTCGGCTCAGTGGCCGCAGCCCAGCAGGCTGGCGCTGGCCACTACGTCATGTGGGTCGACTCGAATGGTTGCGTGTCGGACGCGACTGACTGCAAGTACTTCGTCGGCACCGTCGCCAAGGGTGTCGAGCCGTCGGTCGAAGCGGCAGTTCTCTCGGCCGCCAAGGGCACCTTCAAGGGTGGCTCCTACGTCGGTACGTTGGCCAACAACGGTACGCAGCTCGAATTCGGCGGCGTCACGGTTCCGGCGTCTCTGAAGACGAAGATCGCCACGGCAAAGGCGGGCATCATCTCGGGCAAGATCTCGGTGAACCCGAACAACTACCCAGCCGGCTAAGCGTTGTCAGGAGTCCACGTGACTCAGACAAGAGGCCCGGGCACACTCAGCCCGGGCCTCTTGTCTGAGTACGATAAGCCACTATGCGATTAGAACTCCGCGGGATCACGAAACGATTCGGTTCCTTCACCGCGAATGATTCGATCAGCATCACCGTCGAGCCCGGACAGATTCACTGCCTGCTCGGCGAGAACGGAGCGGGCAAGTCGACGTTGATGAATGTCCTGTTCGGGCTCTTGCATCCCGAAGAAGGCGAAATCCTCATTGACGGCGAGGTGACCGAGTTCGCCGACTCGGGCGAGGCGGTTCGTCGTGGTATCGGAATGGTCCACCAACACTTCATGTTGGTACCGGTGTTCTCGGTCGCCGAGAACGTGGTACTGGGTTTCGAACCCACCAAGTCATTCAACCGCATCGATTACAAGCGAGCCACCGAAGAGATTCGTCGAATCTCAAAGGAGTACAGCCTCGAGGTCGACCCGGACGCGATCGTGGAGAACCTTCCGGTGGGCCTGCAACAGCGCGTCGAGATCCTCAAGGCGCTCAGCCACGACGCCGAGCTGTTGATTCTGGACGAACCGACCGCGGTGCTGACGCCCCAGGAGATCGAAGCCCTGATGTCGATAATGCGCTCTCTCGCCGCGTCGGGTAAATCAATTCTTTTCATTTCGCACAAACTCAAGGAAGTGAAGGCCGTCTCTGACGTCATCACCATCATCCGACAGGGCAAGGTCGTTGGCACCGCGAAACCAACGGCGTCTGAGGGCGAACTCGCGTCCCTAATGGTGGGACGAGAGGTCATCCTCACCGTTGAGAAGTCCGCGTTCGCGCCCGGCGAGACCGTCCTCGAGATTCGCGACCTCGTCGTGCGCGACGACCGCGGACTCATTGCCGTGAACGGTGTGTCGCTCGACGTTCGAGCGGGTGAGATCCTCGCGCTCGCCGGCGTGCAGGGCAACGGCCAGACCGAACTCGTCGAAGCCCTCAACGGTATTCGACCCATCGAATCGGGCTCGGTGATGTTGAGGGGTCGCGACATCACGAACGTGACGCCGCGCCAGGCGCTGGACGCGGGAATTGGCCATATCCCAGAAGACCGTCAGCGCTACGGACTCGTTCTGTCGATGTCAGTCGCGGACAACCTCGTGCTGAACACGCCCAAACGGGCGCCCTTCGCCAAGCACGGCACCCGTAATCTACGCGCCGTTGATCAAAACGCCCGCGATCGAGTCCAGGAATTCGACATCCGCGCGACGTCGATCCGCGAACTCGTGAGTTCACTCTCGGGCGGGAACCAGCAGAAGGTGATCGTCGCACGCGAACTCTCCAGACCCCTCGAAGTACTGATCGCCTCTCAACCCACTCGGGGCCTCGACGTCGGGTCGATTGAGTACGTGCACCGACAGATCGTCAAACACCGCAACGAGGGCAATGGTTCACTCATCGTGTCGTCCGAGCTCGACGAAGTCATGGCTCTCGGCGACCGGATCGCGGTCATGTTCGCAGGAAAGATCAGCGGCATTGTCGACCCGTCGGTCAGTCGCGAAGAGATCGGTCTGCTCATGGCCGGAGAAACCCAGGTCGCGAATGTCTGATCCGGTGGCGACCGTTCCCGTCGTGAATAAGCCTCGACGCCGCCTCCTGCACCGAATCGGTTCCCAGGACCCCATCGTGGTCGCGGGTCTGGCGCTGTTGCTCGGCTTCATTGTCGGGGCCTTCATCATCATCACTACGACGCCGGCCGTACTCGACGCGTGGCGAGGGATCTTTCACAGTTGGGGCGCCCCGGGCCACGCGCTCAAGGTTTCCTTTGACAACGTTGGCGCGGCGTATCGAACCATGTTCACCGGATCCATCGTCGACCCGCAAGGTCTTTGGCATTCGCTCACCACCGGCAAGGGTTGGGACGCAACCCTCACGCCGATATCGGAGACGCTCACCTACGCGACGCCCCTCGTCATCGTGAGCATCGGGGTCGGCATCGCCTTTCAAACGGGCATCTTCAACATCGGTGCCAATGGACAGGCGGTCCTCGGAGGGATCATCGGTACCGCTGCGGGTTCAATGATCCACATGCCCACCGTGATCCACATCCCCTTCACGCTCCTGGCGGGGATCACCGGCGGCGTGATCTCGGGCGCCGTGCCGGGCGTGCTCAAGGCCCTCACCGGCGCCCACGAAGTCATCGTGACGATCATGTTCAACTACGTGCTCTACGCCTTTCTCCTCTTCGCGGTGCTCTCAACGGCGCTCCAGCAACCCGGTCAGCAGAACGACATCTCGCGTACGCTCGACCCGTCAGCGCAATTGGCGCCGTTGTTTGGCGCCAAGTCGGGACTGCGCGTCAGCTGGGGCGTCTTCGTCGCGGTCGGGGTCGTGATCTTCGCTTGGTGGCTGCTCGATCGTTCTTCGCTCGGATTCGAATTCCGGGTCACCGGGGCCAACCCGCAGGCCGCGCGGGCATCGGGGATGAACGCCCGCGTCATCGTCATCGTGGTCTTCCTCATTTCGGGCGGTCTCGCGGGCCTCGCCGGCGTCGTTCAGGTCGCGAGCACGACCCACTACATCGATGGCGTGTTCCTCATCGGCAATGCGGGCATCGGCTTTACCGCGATCACCGTCGCCCTGCTCGGACGTAACCGTCCGATGGGCATCGTGTGGTCGTCACTGCTCTTCGCCGCCCTGGGCGTCGGCGGTCGAGCCATGCAGGCCAGCACCGGCATCCCGCTCGATCTCGCCACCGTCATTCAGTCGGCCGTGGTGCTCTTCGTCGCGACGCCGGTACTCGTTAAGGAGATCTTCCGACTGCGCGGAGCGCCGAGTCAGTCAGTCGAACTTGCGACGAAAGGTTGGAACTCGTGAGCGACGTCGTCACTGTCTCGACCGGTACGCCTTTGACGCGCAAGGTACCATTAGGCCGCACGCGCGTGATCGGGGTCATCATCCTGGTCATCGGACTCTTCACGCTCTTCGCCTTTGGATTCAATACGTCGTCACGTGCACATTCGGCCCTCACCTTCAGTCCAGTCGACATCATTACGAACGCACCGTGGCACCTAGGTACTCTGACGCTGTTGACGCAGTGGACCAACATGATCCTGGGGATAATCATGATCGCCATCGGCGTCGAAGTGCTCTGGCGCCGGCCCCGGCGAGGGGTGATGGGCCGATTCGGCGTGGTCTCGGTCTTGTTCCTTTTGGCATTGCTGTTCTGGGCCGTGCGTACGCCGGGACCATCCCAGGTCTCCTTCATCGATCTCACGTCGATCCTCGTCGGTAGTTCCGAAGTCACCATGGTGCTCATCTTCGGTTCCTTGTCGGGCGTCATGTGCGAGCGCGCGGGCGTCGTCAACATCGCCATCGAGGGCCAGTTCATTGCGGGTGCCTTCGTCGGCGCGTCGGTCGCCTCGACCACCAATAACTACTTCTACGCGGCGATCGGCGGCCTGGTCGCGGGAGGAATCATTGGGTGGATACTCGCGTTCCTGGCGGTGCGCTATCGCTCGGATCAGATCATTGTGGGCGTCGTGCTCGTCACCATGTTGAGCAGTCTGTCGTCGTACCTCAATTTGCAGGTCTTCACGCCTTATCCCAACCTCAACACCGGAAACGTGCTTGGCAACTTCGCCATTCCCCTCTTGGACAAGATTCCCATCATTGGGCCGGTCTTTTTCAACCAGTCCGCCTTCTTCTACTTGATGCTGCTACTGATTGGTGGGGTCAGTTTCGCCCTATTCAAGACCCGCTACGGCTTACACGTGCGCGCGGTGGGTGAACACCCTCACGCGGCCGCGACCGTCGGCATCAACGTCGCGCGGGTGCGCTACATCAACGTCGTACTCGGCGGCGCGATCGCCGGCGTCGGCGGCGTCGCCTTCATCAGCCAACAGGGTCAGTTCCAGCCCGGTATTACCTCGGGTCTCGGTTACATCGCGCTCGCCGCGATGATTTTCGGACGCTGGCGACCTTCGGGCGCGGTCGTTGCCTGCGTGCTCTTTGGCATGTCGGTCTACCTCGCGGACAACTTGCAGACCTACAACATCCCGATCTCGACCGAGATACTCACGATGTTCCCCTACATCATCACGATCTTCGTGGTCTCAGGCCTCGTGGGACGCGTGCGCGCACCCGCCGCCGACGGCCAACCCTACGAAGCGGGTTAGGCGCGCGAGCCCAACCTTCGCACCACTTTGGACGCGCGACTCATCGCGAGCTCGAGGGATTGATCACGACTTCGCCCACTGAGCCGCTTGGACAAGTAAGCGCCCGTCGCGGCGTCGCCCGCTCCCGTGGTGTCGACGACCTCGACCTCGCGCGATGGCTTGCGCACGAGTTCACCTTCGCTTACGACGATCGCACCCCCGGGACCGAGCGTGACGACGACCTCCTCGGCGTGAGCGCGAACGACGGTGAGGGCTCGTTGGAGGCTTCTCGATTCGCCGAGCGCACACGCTTCTTCCTCGTTGGCGAAGAGCATCGTCACTCGCCCAATGGCCCGAAGGAACCTGGTCGCTCCGAGTTGACGAAGCGGACCGACCGAACAGACGTCAACCGAGGTGCTCGCGCCGAGTTGGCGAGCAACCGCCAGGGCTTCGGAGGCGATCTTGCGCGTACGCGAATCCAAGAAGGTGTAGCCCGAGACGTGCAGGTGGTCAAAGGGCATCGCCAGCGCGTCGAGTACCGCGTCATCACTGAGGCGCGCGTTGACGCCACGGTCGGTCAACATCGCTCGCTGTCCGTCGTCATTCACGAAAGCCACGACGACCCCCGTTGCCCCGGGCAAGATCTGCACCAGAGGAGCCACGTCAGCCTCTCGTAGGTCAGTCAGAAAGACTTCGCCCGCCGCGTCGTGGCCCACGGCACCCACGAAGGCGACGTGATGGTCAAGCGCCAACTCCACGGCGATGTTGGCCGCTGAGCCGCCCCGTCCGAGACGG
>JBEKWQ010000116.1:0-5714 GCA_049512875.1 Acidimicrobiales bacterium | reverse complement strand
CGTCGACGGTGCCCGCCACGTGACAGAAGCGCGCCTCGTCGAGGATCGAATAGACGACGTCCGCGTCGTAACGAGCTTTGGCGGGGAGACGACGAACTGTCGTGTTCGGACCGGGACCGAGTGACGGACCGCTCATGCGCGAAGGTCGCCGCCGAAGAACGTGCGCGCGAGTCCGGCCACCTCGACGTTCTTCTCGAAGAGACGAGCGTGCATGACCCCGCCGCGCGCCGAGGCTTGGCGCACCGAGACAACCGGCGAGCCCACCTTCTCGACCCACCAGGGTGAGACCGCGCACATCGCGCTGCCGGTGACGTGATCTTCGGCGAGGCCGAGCCGCGGCGCGAAGACCCGGATCGACACGTCCACGTCGGGTCCCCCGTGACAGGCCGCGATCACCATCGAACTGGGCACGAGAAACAGGCTCATCGGATCGACCGCGAGACCGCACAGCGTGTCGTAGTCTTCGACGACCGCGAGCACACTCTGGGCACCCGCCTGGTAGACCTCGCGCACGGGTCCGAGCGTGCCGTTCAACACCGCCTCGTCCAGCGGCTCGATGTACGAACGCGGTAGGTCGACCCCGAGCATGCCGTCACGCAAACGACGTCCCGACAAGACCCCCGAGCGCGTTTGGAAGTAGAACTCTCCACCGGGTACCCCGAGTTCGCTCAAGAGCACGTGCAGGGTCGCCAACGTGGCGTGTCCGCACAGGTCGACCTCGACGGTCGGCGTGAACCAGCGAAGCGACCAGGTGTCGCCCACCCGGCGGACGAAAGCGGTCTCGGAAACCCCGAGTTCAAACGCAATTTGTTGGAGCTCGTGGTCCTCCATGGGTCGCTCGAGCAGCACGACGACCGCGGGATTGCCCCGCTCGGCGGCGCCGATGAACGCGTCGACCCACCAGAGTCGGTGCCCGAAGCTGACGTTGACCGATTCCACGCCTAGAGCCTCTCACATCACCAGGAGCGTACGGCGTAGGGTTTTGGACGTGCGTGTCGCGTCGTTCAACCTGCACGCCGGCATCGACGGCTGGGGCCGACCGACGCGAGCCCTCGAACACGCGAGTCAACTGGGCGCCGACGTGCTGGTCTGTCCTGAACTGTGGCGAGGCGACGACGGCACTGACCTCTTTGACGAACTGGGCCAACGCTTGGGTATGAAGGGACTCTTCGTGCCGCTCGCTCGCGGCGAACGAGTCCTCGCCACGCGCGGAGGGCGCACGTGGCTGCCCTGGCTGGCTCACTTCACGGGCGAACACGGCCTCTACTTCCAAGAGCACCACGAACTCACCGCGCGCCAGCGCGCACGACGGGCTTCGCACGGTGAACTCGAAACCGGCGAATGGGGACTCGGACTGTTGACGAGTCTGCCGATCGATCAGATCCGCGCCGAGCCCCTGGGGCGTCTCACCAAGGAGAAGGTGAATCGGGCCGTCATCGTCGCACGCCTCACGCTCGAAGGCCAGCCGTTCTACGTGCTGGGCGTGCACGGCGCGCACCTCAGCCACGGTTCCTTTCGCCAGTATCGCCAGCTCAACGCGCTCGCGGCCTCCCTCGAGCCCGCGTTGCCCACGATCCTCGCGGGCGACTTCAACTGTTGGCGTCCCCTGCTTCGCGTGTTGCTGCCGGGTTGGCGCACGCTGGTGCGAGCACGTACCTGGCCCGCGCGCTTTCCCCACAGCCAGATCGACCACGTCCTCGGGCGCGGTCCGTGGCGACACGTCGCGGGTTCAGCGAGTGACGGCGGCAGCGATCACCGAGCACTCGTGGCGAACGTGCAGTGGGCTACCAGCGCCTCTTGATCAGGCTAATTGGACGCTCTCGTCGACCACGACGAGCGTCTTGCCGTGGTTGCCACCATTGAACAGCAGGTTCAAGGCGTCTGGCGCGTGCTCGAGTCCGTGCACGAGGTGTTCCTGGTGCGCGAGGGTGCCGTTGTGGACCATCGTCGCCAGCTCGAGTTGTGCTTCGCCCAAGCGCGCACCAAAGTCCTGAAACACGATGAATCCCTCCATGCGGGCGCGTCGGACGATGAGCATCGACGTGTTCGCGATCCCCTTGGACTCGCCCATGGAGTTGTACTGGGAGATCGCCCCACAGAGCACGATCCGACCGTGGATCGCGATGTTGGACAGCACGGCGTCAAGGATCTCGCCGCCCACGTTGTCGAAATACACGTCGACGCCCTTGGGGCACGCTTCGTGCAGGGCGCGAGCGAGGTGACCTTCGCGGTAATCCAGACAGTGGTCAAAGCCGTACTTTTCGACGACCTCCGCACACTTCTCGGGTCCACCGGCGATGCCGATCACCTTCTGGGCCCCCCGGGCCTTGGCGACTTGGCCCGCGACCGAACCCGTCGCGCCGGCTGCACCCGAGACGACCACGACGTCACCCTCGCGGAACTGTCCGACCTCGAGCAACCCGAAGTACGCCGTGATACCCGTGAGACCCACGACGTTCATCACCGTCGCGAGGTCGAGACCCATGCCCGGGGGAATCACCGAGAAGCGGTTGACCTCGTCGGCGATCGCCCACTCCTGCCAGCCTGTGACCCCACTCACGACGTCGCCCACGTGGTAACGCGACGACTTGGATTCGACGACAACGCCCGCTCCGCCCGAGCGTACGACCTCACCAATCGCGATGGGTGGCAAGTACCCAGGCGCGTCGTTCATCCAGGTGCGTATCGTCGGGTCGATCGAGAGCATGCCCACCTTGACGAGTGCCTGGTCCGGACCGCACTCGGGTCGAGACGACTCGACCAACGTGGTGGTGGCGTCGTCCACGAGGCCGGTCGGTCGTTGCGACAAGATAACTTGACGATTGATCATGATCCTCCAGTGCTCCGCTCGTCACGATAGGGGATTTCGATCCGACCACGGAACGGGTTGCTAAAGTCCGGCTTGTCCTTGGGAGGTCGAGTGTCGCGAGAAAGAAGCCTTCGATCCCAGCTCTACCGCGACGCGCGGGTCATGGGCAACCTCCAGGCGGCCGCCAAGGGACCCGGCGCCTACGCCAAGCGCTACGCGCGGCGAAAGACCTACGCCAAGACCAACGCCGCGACGCGCGCGATTCTGCGCTCCCTCGGCTTGTCGCGCTAGCTAGACGATCGAACCGTAAAAGCGGTAACCGATACCGGGTTCGGTGCGCACGTAGCGGGGGCGCGCGGGTTCGGGCTCGAGTTTGCGTCGAATGCGCGTGACGTGATGACGCAAGTGGGCTTCGTCCTCGGGCGGTCCGTCGCCGAAAACCCCCTCACGCAGTTGACGCTCGGTGACCAAGCGACCGCCCGAGCGCACGAGGACTCGAAGGATCTTCCACTCGACCTCGCTGAACGCCACGGGCTCGCCGCCCCGACTCGCCTTCGAGCCCAGAAAGTCGAGGGTGAAGTCCGTCGTCGAGAGGGTCGAGAGCTCCTTGACGTCGCCGCGAAGCAGGGCTTTGACTCGGATGATGAGGTCGCCCATGGAGAACGGCTTCGAGAGAAAGTCGTTGGCGCCTTCATTCAGAGCTAGGAGCTTCTCGGGGTCGCCGCTGCGAGCCGAGAGGATTATCACGGGCACGTCACTCGAGGTCCTCAGGGATTCGAGCACCTGGAGACCACTGGTGCCCGCGAGTTCCAGGTCCAGGATCACGAGGTCGGGTGGCTCATCGTGCACGAAGCGCAGCGCCTCCTCACCACTCTGAGAGGTCGTGACCAGATAACCTCGCGCCTCGAGGTTGACGCGCAGAGCGCGCAGGATCTGCACCTCGTCGTCGACGACCAACACGCGCTGGCTCATGCGGGCTCGTTTGGTGCAAGTTCGATCGCGACCGTGAGTCCGCCGCCGGGCGTGTCGTCAAATCGTAATTCTCCCCCCAGCAACTTCATGAAGCCCGAGGCCACGCTGAGCCCGAGTCCCGCGCCCGATCGCTCGTCGTTCAGGTCCTGGAACGAGGCCATGATGGCGGCGCGCTTCTTCTCGGGGATGCCCGGGCCACGGTCGATCACGAGAAGTTCGAGGCCGTGTCCGGTTGTACCTCCGTTGATACGAATCGGCTGATCAGGTGGGCCGAAACGGCAGGCGTTGCTCACCACGTTCGCGATGACCCGCTGGGCCAGATCGGGGTCGGTCTCGATCAGCGGCAGATCGTCGGGTAAGTCAATCGCGAGGACCCGTCCGAAGGTGTCGATGGTCTCGAGCGCGCTCGCCACGAGGTCGTCGAGCGCCACGCTCAAGTAACGCGGCGTGACGAGGCGCGCCTCGAGCCTCCCGGCGTCCAAGAGATTCGTCACCAGTCGAGTGAGACGACGGACTTCGCGGTCCACGGCCACGAGAAAGCCGTGCTGCTCGTTCTGGTTCCAGACAACGTCGTTCAACAACAGTGACGAGACGTTCGCTTCGATGGTGGCGAGCGGGGTGCGCAAGTCGTGCGAGACGGCCTTGAGCAGTCCCGTACGCAGCGCGTCGGTCTCGGCGATCGCCTGCAGTTCGGCTGCCTCGTGGGCGAGGCGTTGGGATTCGATGCCCGCCGCCACTCGACCGGCGAACGCAGCGATCAGTTGGCGGTCCTGGCTGTCCAGACTCGAGCCCGCCATCACGAGCACGTGTTCGTCGTCAATTTCAAAACGCGCGTTCAACGACGCGGGATCGACTTCTTCGCCGCTCAACAGCTCGGTCACCCATTCGCCGTCGCGTTGCTCGAGCAGCGCGACCGTCGGTACCGCGAAGATCGCTCGAAGTGAATCGAGCAGCGGCAGCAGGTCGTCGCGCGTCGTAGCGACGGTGGCGGCCGCGCGCGCGAGCACTTCGGCCTCGGCCTTGGACCGTTCCGCCTCGGCCGATCGCTGGGCGAAGAGGTTCACCAACACACTCGCCCCTACCGCAAAGATCAGGAACGCAACGATCGCGACGAGGTCGTCGGGTCTCGCCACCTCGAGCGTATGTAGAGGTTTGACGAAATAGAAGTTCTCGAGTCCCGAGGCGACGATGGCGGCGACCAGGCCCACGACGACCCCGCCCCAGCTCGCGACTCCCAACACGACCACGAGGTACGCGAGGAACACCGTGGAGAGCGAGACGTTCGAGCGAACCTGGGTCAGGGCTAGGGTCAACAACGGCAGGAGCGCGGCCGCGGCGAGCAGTCCACCCACCTGACGTCGCCACGAATACGCGCCGATCCGGCGTCGGCGCCACGTCCGCTTGGGTTTTTCACCGCCCACCGCGATGATGTGTACGTCCAGGTCTCGTGCCTGTCGCAACACTTTTTCGATGACCCCGGTGCGCTGGATCGCCTTGCGGTTCCGACTCGATCCCATGACGATCTGCGTCCCGCGCTCGGAACGGGCGAAGGAGACGAGCGCCGTGGCGATGTCCTCGTCCATGATCTCTTGAAAGGTGCCTTCGAACTCGACCGTGAGCTCACGCGCGAGGGTCGTGTCCGCGCTTCGCTCCTGGAGGGCCCCCGAATCGATCACGTGCACGGCGAAAAGCTCGGCGCCGGTGCGCGACGCCATGCGCGCGGCGCGGCGCAACAGCGCTTCATCGCTGTCCGAACCCGTGACCGCGACGATCAAACGCTCCCGGGTCTCCCAGCTCTCCTTAATGTCGTGGTCGTCGAGGTACTTCTTCAGCGAGTCCTCGACCCGGTCAGCGAGCCAGAGCAACGAGAGTTCACGAAGCGCCGTGAGATTGCCGGACCGAAAGAAGTTGGACAACGAGGCGTCGATCTTCT
>JBEKWQ010000115.1:0-5803 GCA_049512875.1 Acidimicrobiales bacterium | reverse complement strand
TGACATTCGCTCGCTCTTCCTTCGTTACTTGAAGGAAGAGACCATCCAGCCGCTCAAGGAGTTGGGTCGTTTCGTTCTCGTCGGCGCGCTGGGAAGCCTCTTCGTGGGATTGGGAGCCACCCTCATGCTCTTTGGTGCGCTGCGCTTCCTCCAGGACCAATTCCGCGTACTCGACGGAAGTCTCTCCTGGCTGCCGTACCTGATCATCGTCGTGCTCGCGGGGTCCATAATCGCACTCACGGCGTGGCGCGTGGTCAGCGGGAGTGCCCAGCGACGCTTGAAGGCCTCCAAGTGACCCAATCGGAGACTCGACGTGAGCTCGAACGTTCCATTCGCGCGTTGCTTCCGAGCGAACTCACCGCGACCAAGCGCATGAAGGGCCAGGACGCGAACGGGGCCGCGGCAGGATTGGGTGGCCTCTTCACCGGTTACGCGTGGGGATGGCTTCGTGGTCGGCGCAGTCGCCGGGCCCGCAAGAACCGCGCGAGTTGATGCTTCGCCGGCTGCTGCGCTTCGCCTTCGCGTCCTCGCTTGTTCGAGGCTGGCTGCAAAAATCACCTCGATGGTTCTCGATCGCTCTGGCGATACTTCTCTTTCGATTTGTTGACGCGCGCGCCGCGAAGGCGGGACGCGTGAAGCGAGACCGTGCGTGAGTAGCGAGTACCTCGCGTTGGGCGAACGAGTCATGCTCATTGACGCCAAGGATCGCCACTACCTCATCACCCTGCGCTCGGGAGCCGCGTTTCACACTCATGCGGGAATCATCCAACACGATGATGTCATCGGGGCACCAGAAGGATCGCTGATCAAGGGCAGCACGGAGCGGAGCTTCCTGGTGCTTCGACCCACGTTGTCTGACGTCGTACTCAAGATGCCTCGCGGAGCTCAAGTCATCTATCCCAAGGACCTGGGCACCATACTCATGCAAGCCGACATCGGCCCGGGGATGCGGGTACTGGAATCAGGAGTGGGTTCGGGTGCGCTCTCAATGACCTTGCTGCGAGCGGGCGCGTTGATAACCGGCTACGAGATTCGTGAGGATTTCGCCGAGCAGGCGAAGAAGAACGTCTATGAAATGCTCGGTCCCGACGTTGCCTACGACGTCCAAATACGTGACGTCACGCAAGGCATTGACCACGAGGGATTCGATCGGGTGATCCTTGACATGCCCGAACCATGGGACGTCGTAAAGCACGCCGAGAACGCGCTACGCCCGGGCGGCATCCTTCTTTCGTATCTGCCCACCATCAATCAGACCCAATTGCTGCGCGAGACGCTACGCCAGCATTCCTTTGGACTCGAGGAGACCGTCGAGATCCTTCGTCGCACGTGGCACATCGACGGTCGATCAGTACGCCCTGATCACCGGATGGTGGCCCACACGGGCTTTCTCACCTCCGCGCGCCGGCTCGTGGGTCGCGTCGACCTACCCGACGCTGACTAGCGGTCCGAACGAGGGCCACGTCGTTCGCGAGCTAGTGAAGCCGTCGAGTCTCGCGCGCGAGACCCAGCCGGAGAATCCAAGCCCGCCAAGGACGTCGGGTCGCGTGCGGCGGCGCCTCGCGACTGGGTTAAGTCGATATACCTACGAAGCACAAGAGCGATGGATCATCGAGGCCGGAGAACAGCGTGCGACGTTCTATCCGTACGAATCGAGCGCGCATCCAGTCAGCTCAGCGAGCAACTAGTCATTCTCGATGAAAATGCACTCACCGGGGCACTCTTCTGATGCCTCGGTTACGGCGTCTTCCATCCCGGCGGGCACCGCGGCGAGACCCTCGGCCCCGCCAGGCGAACTCATGACCGAGTCCCCTTCCTTCACGTAGGCGAGTCCGTCGTCGAGCAGCGTGAAGACGGAAGGGCAGATTTCTTCACAAAGTCCGTCACCAGTACACAGGTCCTGGTCGATCCACACCTTCATTTTCTGGCCCTCCGTGGCTACTCCCGAACTGCCACTTTAGCGGCTGAATTTAACATTGGGATTGCAGTACCACCACCCACCTCACCTAGGGTAAATGTATGGACCGTAACGAGCGATTCAACCAGCCTCCCGAGGACGACGACCTAATCGTCGTCAACGCGCCGGGCGACTTCACGCTCAGTGACGTCGAACAGGCCACTCGTCGCATCGAGATGCTCGAAGAGAAGCTCCTCGAGGCTCGCGGTCAACTTGCCCAAACCCGGTCGAGCAACGAGAAACTGACCATCACCATCCAACAGACGCGCGACCAGATCGCCGCGCTGCGCGAAGAGGTAGAAAAACTCACGCAACCGCCGGCGGTCTATGGGACCTTCATCGACTTCAACGACGACGGCTCAGTGGACATCTTCGCGTCGGGACGAAAGATGCGCGTGGCGCTACACCCAGGACTCGACCCAGGCCAAATCCAACGGGGCAACGAGGTCGTACTCAACGAGTCCTTTAGCGTCATCGGCGTGCGCGACGCCGATGGCCAGGGCGAAGTCGTCACCGTGAAAGAAGTCATCGACGAGCGCCGGGTGCTCGTCTACGCTCGCGCCGACGAGGAACGCGTCGTGGAACTGGCTGACGCGCTACGGGACATCAAACTGCGAAGTGGCGACGCCCTCCTGCTCGACCTGCGTTCGAACCTGCTCGTAGAGAAGTTGTTGCGTCAAGAGGCCGAAGAGCTGGTGCTCGAAGAGGTGCCCGACATCAGCTACGCCGACGTGGGGGGACTGGACGAACAAATCGAGTCGATCACCGACGCCGTCGAGTTGCCGTACTTGCACCGGGCCTTGTTCCAGGACTACGAGCTTCCCGCGCCCAAGGGCATACTGCTCTACGGTCCACCCGGTTGCGGCAAGACCTTGATCGCCAAAGCCGTTGCGAATTCGCTCTCTCAGAAGGTCGCCGAACTCACTGGTAACCGAAACGTTCGCTCCTATTTCCTCAACATCAAGGGTCCCGAACTACTCAATAAGTACGTCGGTGAGACCGAGCGCCAGATTCGACTGGTCTTTCAGCGTGCACGCGAGAAGGCCGAAGAAGGAGTACCGGTCATCATCTTCTTTGACGAGATGGACTCGCTGTTTCGCACCCGAGGAACCGGCATCAGTTCGGATATGGAATCGACGATCGTGCCCCAGCTACTCGCCGAGATCGACGGCGTGGAATCACTACGCGACGTCATCGTCATCGGCGCGACGAACCGCGAAGACTTGATCGACCCCGCCATCCTTCGTCCAGGCCGCCTCGACGTCAAGATCAAGATCGAACGTCCCAACGTGGACGCGGCCGCCCAGATCTTCGAGCGATACTTGCACACCGACCTCCCGATCGATGAGACCTTGGTCCGCGAACTCGGGGGTGGTGACCGCGAAAAGGCGGTTCGCGCCATGATCGAGGTCACGGTCGCCCAGATGTATCGCGTCGACGACACCAACCGATTCCTCGAGGTCACGTACCAGGGCGGCGACAAGGAGATCCTTTATTTCAAGGACTTCGCCTCCGGTGCGATGATCGAGAACATCGTGCGTCGCGCGAAGAAGCTCGCCGTCAAGCGCGAGATCGCCGGCAAGGGACGAGGACTGAAGACTGACGACCTGTTCGAATCAATCCGCCAGGAGTATCGCGAGAACGAGGATCTGCCCAACACCACCAATCCTGATGACTGGGCGCGAATCTCGGGCAAGAAGGGCGAACGGATCATCTTCATCCGCACGCTCATCAATCGCGAGGAGACCGACGTCAAGGGAGGGCGCTCGATCCAACACGTCGGCACGGGCCAGTACCTCTAGGCCATGGCCATCGCGAAGGTCCTCGGCATCGAGACCGAGTACGGCATCGCCGGGGGACCGGACCTGGATCCGATCACCGCCTCGAGCATCATCGTGAACGCCTACGCCCAGCAAGGCCGTACCCGCATCAACTGGGACTTCCACGGCGAGACGCCCGAGCTCGACGCGCGCGGTCTGCCCGGTCTCACGTCCTTCGCCCCCATTGTCGAGACGCACCTCGCCAACACGGTACTCACCAACGGCGCTCGTCTCTACGTCGACCACGCGCACCCCGAGTATTCCTCACCTGAGTGTCGCAGCCCTCTCGAAGCAACACTCTTTGACGTCGCCGGCGAGGAAGTGATGCGTCGCGCGCTTGTCGTAGCCAACGAAAACCTGGAACCAGAACACGCGATCACGCTCTACAAGAACAACTCCGACGGCAAGGGGAACTCGTACGGCACGCACGAGAACTATCTGGTCAGCCGGGACGTGGATTTCACCAACGTCATACGAGCCATGGTGCCGCATTTCGTCTCGCGACAGATCGTCGTGGGCGCGGGAAAAGTAGGCGCGGAGACCGACTACGGCCACGACGCCGATCCGGCCTTCCAACTCAGCCAGCGCGCTGAGTTCTTCGAGGAGGTCGTGGGGCTCGAAACCACGTTGAAGCGACCCATCATCAATACCCGCGACGAGCCGCACAGCGACGCTGAACGATTTCGTCGACTGCACGTCATCATCGGTGACGCGAACTTGAGCCAAGTGGCGACGTTCGTAAAGCTCGGTTCTACCGCGCTCCTGCTCGCCGCGCTCGAAGACGAGGGCCCCGAGGGATTCCCCAGCCCGCCGCGCCACCCGGTGCGCGCGGTACGGGCTTATTCTCTAGACCCGTCGCTGCGCGCGGTAGAGATCTGTGAGGATAATCGGTGGCGAAGCGCCTGGGACTTCCAAGACGAACTGTGGGAGATCGCGAGTACGTACGCGAAGAAGACCGGTGGCGAGGCGGTGGGCGACGAGGAAGAGGTGTCACTCGTACTGCGTGAGTGGCGAGAGATGCTCGACGGCGTACGCGATGACCTCGACGCGGTGGCGGACCGCGTGGACTGGGTCGCCAAACAGCGAATCGTGAACGGCATTCAAGAACGCCACGGACTGAACGCACACGACGCCAAACTGCGCGCGATCGATCTTCAATACCACGACCTTCGTCCCGAGAAGTCCTTAGCTCAGCGCGTGGGACTCAAAACCCTGTTACGAGTTGATGAAGTTCGTGAAGCAGTTCACAACCCGCCCCGCACGACGCGGGCCTACTTTCGGGGTCGCTGCGTGGCCCGCTACCCGGACCAAATAGCCGCCGCAAACTGGGATTCGGTCGTTTTCGACCTCGGTGAGGGTCCGCTCCAGCGTGTGCCCATGATGGACCCTTTGCGAGGAACGGCGGCACTAACCGAGGACTTGTTGGAAGTAAGTTCGACAGCGAACGAACTTCTTCGGGCACTAGACAGGTAGAACAGACGTATGGCAGAACAAGAGCGAATCCAAAAACAGCGCACCGAACGCGACGCTGACACCACCCACGACGTGAACGTCGACGCCACCAAGGGCGACCAGTTGAAGGCGGAACTCGACGACCTCTTGGACGAGATCGACGAGGTCCTCGAGGAGAACGCCGAGGAGTTCGTTCGCAACTACGTCCAAAAAGGCGGCGAGTAGTTGTGGGGCTCCCGCTGTACGACGCGCACAGCGACCCGGGACCGTCCTTTTTCCAGTACGCGCAGAGTGCGGGGCTGAATCCCTCAGTGACCACCAGTGGGTCCTCGGCGCACGCCACGACCGTGATCGCGGTGCGTTACGACCAGGGCGTCGTGATGGTGGGGGATCGCCAGGCGACGGGTAACTACATCGCGAGTCGCGACGTCAGAAAGATCGAACCAGCGGACCGTTTCACCGCGATCGCCATCTCGGGCACCGCGGCTCGGGGCATTGAGTTCATACGAATGGCGCAGCTCTCCTTCGAGCACTACGAGAAGATGACCGACTCCGCCCTTAGTCTCGAGGGCAA
>JBEKWQ010000114.1:0-5818 GCA_049512875.1 Acidimicrobiales bacterium | reverse complement strand
GGCTTTAGCAACCAGTCGGTCTCCACGGCGCTGGACCAAGGTCGCCTCGCGGCGCTGCTCATGCGCTCGCCACTCGTGCGCGACATTGTCGATCAGACGAGCGTGGTCTTGCCGTTCGCGGGCACGGTGTACTCCTTCACGCCCGACGTCGGGATCGACAACGTTATAGGCGTGAAGTCAGGCCGCACGGCCGCGGCGGGAGGATGCGACGTGATGGCGATGACTTTCCTCAACGGGACGACCACGGACGTCGCCTACGCCGTGGTCCTCGGCCAGCGAGGCGGGAACTTGCTCGGGCCCGCGGGCGAGGCGGCACTCTCCCTCGAGCAGTCGGCGCTCACCCAAGACCACGTTCGCCTTGGCGCGGGCACCGTGGTGGGCACGATTGGCTGGGGGCCTCATCGCACTCACGTGGTCCTGGCTCGTTCAGTCCGTCTTACGTGGTGGGCGGCGAAGGGGCCGCCCAGCACCCAGGTTCACGTGCGAACTTTCTCGAGTGGTATCCGAAAGGGTCAGGTCGTGGGCTTCGTCAGCGTCGGGGCGCGGGCGCGCCTCGCCCTGATCGCGAGTGCCGCGGTGGCCCCGCCGTCGTTGTGGCAACGCCTACGCTGATTTGGTGCGATGTCGCGTTCCCGCCAGTTCGGCCAACCTTGGCCCGGGATTCGATGTCCTGGCGGTCGCACTCAATCTGTACGTCGAAGTGAGTCTCGAACCGTCTGATCACTTTTCCATCTCCAGCGAGGGATTCGGCGCGGGACTCTTCGACGACGAGCGTCACCTGGCCGCGGTGGTCGCCACTTCAGTCCTCGGACACGCGAACTTCGCGTTGCACGTCAACTCGAACATTCCGCTCTCGCGGGGCCTCGGCTCCTCGGCGGCCCTCGCACTCGCCGCCGCCGCCGTCGCGGGAGCCACCGACCCGCTCGTCCTCGCGACCGAACTCGACGGTCACGCCGAGAACGCCGCCGCGTCGTTGCTCGGCGGTCTCGTCGCCGCGAGCGTGCGCGACGGGGGCGTCGTGGCGCGACCACTTCCCCTCGACCCGGCCTGGCGCTTCGTCGTCGTGATCCCCGACCTCGAACTCAAGACCACCGACGCGCGAGACGTGTTGCCTCGCACGGTCCCCTTCGCTGACGCCGTGTTCAACTTGAGTTCGCTCGGTCTGCTGATCGCTGGACTGGCGCGACACGACCAGTTTGTCGCGTCCTCGATGGATGACGCCCTGCACCAGAACTACCGCATGGATCTCGTCAGTTTCGCCCGTCCGCTGCTCGCCACGTTGCGAGAGGCGGGCGCGCTCGGCTCGTGTTGGTCCGGCGCCGGTTCGACGATGCTCGGACTCTGTCTCGGCGACTCGGCCGAAGCGGTCGCGCACGCCGCACGAGAGTTCCTCGCGGCACACTCTGAACCGGGCAATGTCCTCGTCCTCGAGGCGGACCGCACCGGCCTGGTCATTCTTTGAGGGCCGCGACGACCGGTGATTCACGAAACTCGGTGCTGGGCGCGGGGCTCGTCTTGTTCGCGGCGACGTTCATCCCGTGGTCGGCCGCCCTCGTCCAACCGGCCTTCGCACTGATTGGACCCTCGGCGTCTAGTTCGTGGCGCTTCTTGTTGGGTGCGGCCATGCTGATGTTGATCGCACGGCCGAACCTGCGTCGCTTCACCCGTCACCAGTGGGTCGGGGCGTTCGCCTTTGGCGTCGCGGTGGCGTTCATGAACGTCTCGTTCTACGAGGCGATCGCGCGTATCCCACTGGGCAGCGCGGTGGTGATTGAGTTCCTTGGACCCTTGCTGGTCGCCGCCCTGGGAAGACGCACGTGGCGCCACTTCGGCTTCGTGGTCGTCGCCGCCCTCGGTGTCGTCGCGCTTTCGCACCCCGGCGGTGGACTCACGCTCGAAGGAGTGCTGTTCGCCCTTCTAGCGGGCGCCGGGTGGGCGACGTATCTCTTCGCCGCCCAGCGCGTGGGCACTACGACCAGCGGTCTCGAGGGACTCGCGGTGGGCGTCACGATCTCGGCCGTGCTGTCGTTGCCGTTCACCATATCGAGCGCGCGCGTCGTCTTCGCGCACCCCTACATACTCGCACGGTTGGCCCTCGTGGCCCTCATGGCGCTCGTGCTCGGTTTCGGCGCCGAGTTGTCGGCGCTTCGTCGCCTCAAGCCGTCCGTCGTGGGCGTGCTCGTGGCCTTCGATCCAGTGGTCGCGTTCTTCGTGGGTTGGCTCTTGCTCGCCCAGCGCGTGAGTGGATGGGACTACGTGGGTGTGGCGTGCGTGGTGTTCGCGAGCGTCGGGGTGACCCGCGACTCCTCTCGGGAGTTACTTGAAATCGTTGGGTAGGCTGGGCGGATGGCGGCGCCAAAAACCTTCTCCATTCGCACCTTTGGTTGCCAGATGAACGAGCACGACTCCGAGCGGTTGGCGGGGCTCTTGGTCGCCGACGGCCTCGTTCGCGCCCCGAGCGACCAGGAGGCCGACGTCGTGGTGCTGAACACCTGCACCATTCGAGAGAACGCGGACCTCAAGCTCTACAGTGCCCTCGGACAACTCAAGGTCATCAAGGAGCAGCGACCGGACATGCAGATCGCGGTGGGCGGCTGCATGGCCCAAAGAGAGCGAGGCGCCATCCAACAGCGCGCCGGGTGGGTGGACGTGGTCTTTGGCACTCACAACCTCGCGGCGGCGCCGGCGCTGCTGCGTCGGTCCCGTCGTGAAGGACCGCTCACCGAGGTGCTCGACGCACCCGATCCCCAAGCCAATCTCGACATGGCGCCCGCGCTCTACGCCGTGCGCGAGACCGCGTACGGCGCGTGGATCACGATCCAGACGGGTTGTGACAACGCTTGCACCTACTGCATCGTGCCGTCGGTGCGCGGTCGCGAGATCAGTCGGCCGATGCCGGACCTGATCCAAGAGGCGACGATGCTCGCCGCCACGGGCGTGGTTGAGCTGACCGTCCTGGGCCAGAACGTCAATTCGTACGGTCGCGACATCACCCGGCGCGGTCCGCTGTTCGCCGACTTGCTGCGCGCCCTCGGCGAGGTCGAGGGCATCGAACGGATCCGCTTCACCAGTCCGCACCCCAAGGACCTTCGCCCCGAGACCATCGCCGCGATGGCCGAGACGGCGACGGTCTGTCCGCAGTTGCACCTGCCGCTCCAGCACGGCTCCAATCGAGTCCTCGCCGCGATGCGTCGCGGCTACACGCTCGAGCGCTACCTCGAGCGACTGGCCCGAGCGCGCGAGGCGATCCCCGACCTCGCGGTCACGACCGATCTCATCGTGGGTTTCCCCGGCGAGACCGACGAGGACTTCGAACAACTCCTCGAAGCGGCGAGTATCGCGCAGTTCGACTCGGCCTACACGTTCATCTTCTCTGCGCGCGAGGGTACCCGCGCCGCGTTGATGAGCGAGCAGTTCATCGCCGAGGACGTCATCAAGGAACGCTTCGAGCGCCTCAAGCAGGTCCTGGACCGCAGTGCGCTGCTCAAGCACGAGGCGCGCGTCGGCCGGCTCGAAGAGACCTTGGTCGAGGGCCCCTCCCGGCGCAACCCCGCGATGCTCTCGGGTCGCACCCGTCAAGGGAAGCTGGTCCACTTCCCCCTCGCCCACGACGTGCGCGTGGGTTCGTTGGTGAACGTGCGAGTCAAGCACGGGGCCCCCTACCACTTGCTCGGCGAGATCGAGCGCGTGCTGCGCGCGCCGCGCCACAAGACCCGAATTCCTCTTCACGTCTCGTGATGAATCACGGCGGCCCGGCGGTCGCGCTCGTGGGCACGACCGCGTCGGGCAAGTCGGCGCTCGCGCACCAACTGGGACTCGAGCATCGCGACGTGTCAATACTGTGCGTGGACGCCATGACGGTCTATCGCGGTATGGATATCGGTACCGCCAAACCCACGCCCGCTCAGCGCCGTGACGTGCGTTACGAACTGCTGGACCTGGTCGAGCCGAGCGAGGAGTTCACGCTCTTTGAATTCCAGCGGGCGGCTCGCGCGAGCGCCGAGGACGTCTGGAACCTCGGTGGCGCCGTGCTCTACGTGGGCGGCACGGGTCTCTACGGCCGGGCGGTGTTGGACAACTTCGACCTCCCCCGCCAGTACCCCGAGGTCCGTGCGAGCCTCGAGGCGCGTACCGGCGACGTGGCGGCGTTGTACGAGGAACTTCGCGCGCTCGACCCGGTGGCGGCGGCGCGGATGGAACCCACCAACGAGCGGCGGATCCTGCGCGCACTCGAGGTCACCCTCGGCAGTGGTCGACCCTTCTCCTCCTACGGGCCGGGACTTCGCACCTACGGACCAGTGCGCGTGATCCAGGTGGGGCTACGCGCCGACTTCGCAGAGCTCGACGAGCGCGTCGAGAAGCGCTTTCGCGAGTGGATGGATCAAGGTCTGCTTGACGAGGTGCGCACCCTCGCGACCAACCCGCGGGGACTCAGTCGCACCGCGCGTCAAGCGGTTGGCTATCGGGAACTGCTCAGCCACGTCGAAGACGGCGTCGACCTCGAGCAGTGCGTGCGCGACGCGATCACCCAGACCAAGCGACTCGCGCGCCGTCAACGCTCCTGGTTCTCGCGCGATCCGAGGATTGAATGGTTCGACGACGCGGCACTCGCCGCGAAGCGTCTGGTCGAGGTAGTGAACTCTCCCGACGGGTTCGTGCGAGACTAGAGCGTAGTGACCCTACGATCTCTTCAAAAATGGCACGGCGCCGGCAATGACTTCCTCGTTGACGTCCTCGAACCCGGCGAGGGAACGTGGTGGAACGCGCAGCGCGCGTCGCTCGTCTGCCATCGGTCCCTGGGCGTGGGCGCCGACGGACTGCTCGTGGCGGTGCTTGACGAACCAGTCACCATGATCCTGTACAACGCCGACGGCGGCGTGGCCGAGATGTCGGGCAACGGGATTCGCTGCCTCGCGGCGGCGGTTCGACGCCACACCAAGGCAGATTGGGAACAACTCGAGGTCGCCACCGACGCCGGGTTGCGTCAGGTTCGCCTCACGATGCACGGCGACGACGGTTACGGCAGCGTGGACATGGGCGAGGTGACGTTCCTCGAGACGTTGCCGAACTCGATCGGTGTCGCCAGGGTCGGTAACCCCCACGTCGTGGTGCGAGACGACCCGGCTTGGGACGAGGCGGCCTGCGAGCGGATTGCGGCGCCACTCGCGCAGCGCCTCGGCGGCGCGAACGTCGAATTCGTCACCGTGTTCGACCAGAGCCGAGCGCGCATTCGGGTGATCGAACGAGGCGTCGGGTGGACCCTCGCGTGTGGCACGGGTTCGGTCGCGACCGCGGCAGTGCTGGAGCGTGAAGGTCTCGTGGGCACCGAGGTGACGATCGAGAACCCGGGCGGGGACCTGATGGTGAAACTCGACGCGAACGGGGCTCAACTCGCCGGACCGGTCCAATTCGTCGCCCACGTGCAGTGGCTCGTCGCGTGACGTCTATACCAACCACCCTCATTGAACGCGCGTTTCGCGAAAAGATCGTGCTCGTGGGCGTCCAGGTCCCCGGAGTCAACACCTAAGCGCTCGATCGACAGCTCGACGAACTGGCGTTACTCGTCGATACCGCGGGAGCCGACGTGGTCGCTCGCGTCGTGCAGCGCCGCGACGCCCCCGATCCCGCCACGTTCCTCGGTTCGGGAAAGGTGGACGAGTTGCGTGAGATCTGTCTCGCGGTCGACTCGGACACGGTGGTCTTCGAGCACAACCTCTCGCCGGCCCAACAGCGCAACCTGGAGAAGATTCTCGGACGCACCGCGATTGACCGCACCGCGGTGATCTTGGACATCTTCGCCCAGAACGCGCGCACGCCC